>LXTK01000019.1 GCA_001643475.1 Proteobacteria bacterium SPGG2
CCGCTCAAGTTATTGGCGAAACGCAGCGTGTCCATATGTACATCGTACAGTCTCGCAATCGCAGATAGCGTATCGCCCGACCGTACGATATGCACACGTCGCTCGCCCCCCCGCCTCGGCTGATTGTCAACAAGTTTGCGCCGCTTTGCGTAGCGTTTTATCCCCTTGAAGATAGCACCCGCAAGCTTTCGCTGATAACCCTTACTGCGTAACTTCTTCTCTTCCGTGGGTGTCGAGATAAATGCAGTCTCGATCAAAAGCGAGGGTACATCCGGTGCTTTCAATACAGCGAATCCGGCCTGTTGCACCGTCTCAATATGGATCGGGCCAACACGCTTGAGCTCCGATAGAACAGAAGAGCCTAGCTCAACACTAGAGCCGATAGTCGCCGTTTGTGAAAGATCGAGCAGCACTTTTGCCAGAAGATCATCTTTATCGCTTAGGCTGACACCCCCGATCAAATCGGATGCATTGTGTTTGTTAGCCAAGGTTCTAGCCAAGGCACTCGTCGCTCCACGCTCGGACAGTGCGTATACAGATGCGCCACGGGCACGACGCTTGCCTGGTAAGGCGTCAGCGTGTATTGACACAAATATGTCTGCTTCATTTTTCCGTGCTTTTTCATAGCGGTCTTTTAACTTTACATAGTAATCCCCTTTGCGGGTCATGACGGCCCGCATATTTGGCTCGGCATCCACAAGTTTCTTGAGTTGTTTCGCGATCGCAAGCACCACGTCTTTTTCTCGGGTCTTGTAGCGCCGACCGACGGCACCTGGATCTTCGCCACCGTGACCGGCGTCGATGGCGATAATCATGTAGTGGCGCTTGGACTTCGCCGGCTTCGTTTGTGCTCGCGGTGCGCCCTTGGCCTCATAAAGGTCTATGACGAGACGATGACCGTATTGGCCATAGGGTTTGAGAACCAACGTTCGCGGCCGCACCGGCTGCTTGAGGTCCAGTACGATGCGCAGCTTGTTGTCGCCGTGAGCGCCGGTACGGATACCGGCGAGTACGGGCTCGTTGGGGTCGGGGGTTGGCAGCGCCCCCAGTAGACGACTGTTCTCTAAGTCAACCACCAGCCGATCGGGATTCTTTAGGATAAACACCCGGTGTTCGAGGGTCCCACTAAGATCAAACACCAAGCGCGTGTGATCGGGAGCTCGCCATAGGCGCAGGTTTTCAACCGCGACGGTGGCACCTTGACCGAACCCAGGGAAGAGGCCCAGGAACAGTAGCACGCCAAGGCGCGCGATTCTCATGACAGGTCGGTCAATAGGTCAGCACCCCGATCGGTACGAGACATCAGATGCACGATACGCTTATGGTCGGCTTTGTGGATAACAACGTCAATATCCGGCGTCGGTAAGACCGCAGCGGCACGCTCCGCCCACTCCACCAGGCAGACGTTCCTATCTCTAACATAATCGCGGAATCCCACGAATTCCAACTCGTTGGGATCCTTTAACCGATAGAGATCGAAATGGTAGGTATTCTGACCGGCAACCGAGTAGGGCTCGACGAGCGTAAAGGTGGGGCTCTTGACCACGCCCACATGGCCCAAGGCGCGCAACAATCCGCGCACCAGTGTCGTCTTTCCGGTACCTAGCTCGCCGTTCAGATAGATCAATTGCACTTTGGCAATACCCGGCGCCAGTCGCGCTCCCAATGCCTCCATATCCGCCACTTCCGGAATTTCGATCTCAAGCTTCATGAATCGAGAGTCGATTCAGCCTCGTACGAACTAGCGGTAACAAATCAGAGGCCAGTAATCCGATTTCACCGTTGTTGCGGGCAGCGTCGTCGGCCGCCGTCGCATGCAGCCAGACGCCAAGCCGTGCCGCGTCCAACCGCGATAACCCCTGGGCCAAAAGAGCAGCAATGATTCCCGTCAGTACGTCGCCCATACCTCCGCTCGCCATGCCGGGGTTACCAGCATCACATAACCACACGTCACGATCACCGGACTCAGCAATCAATGTTCCGGCACCTTTTAGCACGATTACGCCCCCAAAACGTTCCGCCAGCGATCGAACTGCATCGAAACGCTGTGCCTGCACCTCTGCGCTTGTACATGTAAGTAGACGCGCCGCCTCACCCGGATGTGGCGTCAGAACCCAGTCATCGCGTTTCATGGGATCCGGGGCTAGCAGGTTCAGTCCGTCGGCATCAACCACCAACGGTTTGCTGGATTCCAAAGCGGTAGCCAACATTCTGCGCCCCCACTGCTCCCTCCCTAGACCGGGACCTACCGCGATGACGGTGGCGCGCTCGATAGCCGCGCGTAATTGCTTCACCTCCGATACCGCGTAGGTCATCAGTTCCGGTCGATTCGAGCCGATGTGGGCAGCATGGGTGGGATGAGTCGCCACCGTCACTAGACCAGCCCCAGTCCGACAGGCGGCCTCCCCTGCCAATCGTACTGCCCCACTCATACCCTCGGTGCCGCCAATCACGATGACATGGCCGACATCTCCTTTATGCAAAGTGCGGCGTCGGCGCGGCGCCAAAGACAACAGTGATTGCTCCGTGATTCGTAACGCAGAGGGCGGGACATT
Source organism: Proteobacteria bacterium SPGG2 (assembly GCA_001643475.1). Classification (GTDB taxonomy): domain Bacteria; phylum Pseudomonadota; class Gammaproteobacteria; order Acidiferrobacterales; family SPGG2; genus SPGG2. The sequence goes on from LXTK01000019.1 coordinate 2,556, forward strand.
GCGATAGACATCAGTGGGTACACCTAGGTCGTCGAACACCAAGCGGCCACGAAAACCCGGACCTTCGCCGGTAAACAAACCAGTTTTAAGGCCGATGAATGTTATCGTGACATCAGCATGAACAGCGGCGCCCAACACGCGGCCAGAATCTGCATGTAAACCGGAGGGAATATCGATCGCCAGTACAGCCACATTAGCCGCGTTGATTGCATCAATCGCCACCTGCCAGTCATCGGTGACTTCACGCTCCAAGCCAGTCCCAAAAAGCGCATCGACGATTACCTCGGCGCTTTCAAGCCGCGACGCTCGGAATGGATGACAACGGACGCCTGCCGCTTCCATCTTCTCGCGGGCCGCGCGCGCATCCCCGCGGCGGCGCTCGGGATCGCCAAGCTCTAGTACCACCGGCATCAAACCTGCTTGCTGCGCAAGCCGCGCGACGACGTAACCGTCCCCACCATTGTTCCCTACGCCGCACACTACTGCGATGATCCGAGCCCGTGGATAACGTTGCCGTAACAGCGCCAAGCTTGCCTGGCCGGCACGACACATTAACGTCGAGCCTGGGATCCCTTCTTGCGTTATCGCAATTTCATCCAGTTGCCGAGTCTGTTCGGCATAATACAATGCTTGAGGTAATTTCATCTTGTGATGTATTGTATCCAGGACAACGAGGCTAACCTAGAAGAAGTTGCCGTGTCACAACGATTGTTAAGGTCGTAGATCAAACAGATGGCAGACTGCACACAACTGCGCAACGACATACGGGTCTGGGGGCGTGACCTTGGGTTTCAACAGATCGGAATCTCCGATATCGATTTAAGTGCGGCCGAGGCCCGACTATTGAATTGGCTAGATGCGGGTCGTCATGGAGAAATGCGCTACATGACAGCCCACCAAACTCGTCGTAGTCGCCCGGCCGATCTGTTTCCGGGAACGCTTCGCGTAATCTGCGCCCGCATGGATTACATGCCGGCAAAAGTCGCAAATACTGACGCGGTCTTGGCGGACCCCACTCTTGGTTTTATTTCACGCTATGCGCTCGGGCGCGACTACCACAAGGTGATGCGCAATCGACTTAGGCGCCTCGCAGACAGAATCGAACAGGCGATCGGCAAACATCACTATCGCGTTTTCACCGACAGCGCGCCGGTGTTAGAGAAGCCCCTGGCCGAGAAGGCCGGGCTAGGGTGGGTTGGCAAACATACGAACCTATTGCATCGCGAGGCGGGATCCTGGTTCTTCCTCGGTGAAATCTACACCGATCTCCCGTTGCCAATCGATGCCCCCGTCGAAAATCACTGCGGCCGCTGCCAAGCCTGTATCGATATCTGTCCCACCGGCGCCATCACTGGCCCATATGAGCTCGACGCGCGACTTTGCATCTCTTATCTGACGATCGAGTTGCGCGGACCAATACCGATCGAGCTGCGACCGCTCATCGGAAACCGTATTTTCGGATGCGACGATTGCCAGTTGGTATGTCCCTGGAATCGGTTTGCAAAGACTACGACCGAACCCGACTTTGATGTTCGTCACGGCCTCGATGCAGCACAACTCGTCGACCTATTCGCATGGACCGAGACCCAATTTTTGACTAGAACTGAAGGCTCTGCTATTCGCCGAATCGGCTATGTATGTTGGTTACGAAATATAGCGGTAGCATTGGGCAATGCACCCATCAGCGATGTCGTTATCGCGGCGCTACAAGCCAGACAAGATCATTCTTCGGCATTGGTACGAGAACATGTACGGTGGGCCTTAGCGAGGCATGTCGGCGACCAGACAGCATCTACCGAGGAGTAGTTACAGTCGAAGCAACTGTGCGCGATAGTGTTTTAGTTCTTCGATAGATTCGCGCACATCATCGAGCGCTTTGTGTGTGTTCTTTTTAACCAGGCTATTGTAGACGTCGGGCTTCCATCGGCGTGCTAGCTCCTTGAGCGTACTCACGTCAAGATTGCGGTAGTGAAACCAGGCCTCCAGTTCCGGCATACAACGTGCTAGGAAACGCCGATCCTGGCAGATGCTATTTCCACACATCGGTGACCTTCCCTTAGGTACATAACGCTCGATAAACTCCAGCGTCTGTCGTTCAACATCGATTTCTCCTAACACCGACGCCCGCACACGTTCGACAAGGCCGGTCTCCGAATGTGTGCGTGTATTCCATTCGTCCATATTCTCGAGTACCGAGGCCGGTTGATGCACCGCCAACACAGGACCCTCAGCAAGTATGTTCAGCGTGCTGTCTGTAATAATGGTCGCGACTTCTAGAATACGATCGGTCCCCGTATCTAAACCGGACATTTCCAGATCGATCCAGATCAGGGCATCGGGGGCCTGTGTCCCCGAAGGTGCTTGCGCCATGGGCTATCTCCAGTTCTAATCCATATTCTACGAGCCTCGGTTCGACGATGATATCACCGTAAGAGGGCACCATCATGATCGAATTGACAAAGAAACAATGTAAGCCTTGCGAAGGGGGCACTGCCCCGCTGACAGAGACGGAGGCGAAGGCCTTGCTCCAGCAAACACCGGCATGGTCACTGCACGAAGGTGGTACCGAAATTCACCGTGCCTACGAATTTAAGAACTACTACCAGACCATGGCCTTCGTCAACGCCCTGGCTTGGATCGCACACCGAGAAGACCATCACCCCGACATCGAAGTAGGCTACAAGCGCTGTCACGTACGTTACAGCACACATTCAATTGGTGGCCTGTCTGAGAACGACTTTATTTGTGCTGCGAAAATCGACGCCCTGGTTCCCTAGTTTGGCGGCTGCAGGCTAGGGCCCTGCGTCTTAACCCCCTGGCCTTTCTTCCACGTTAATAATCCACGGCCGCCACATCGGCCGCCGTGGCTATACCCTTGTCAACGTGGAGAAAACATATGAACACTCACCCCTTGAAGCGCTCCATCATTGTCGTCGCCTTTGCCGCCCTGCTTCCGATCGGCTGCTCGGTAAATGTGTCACCTGACAAACGCACCGAGCTCGACGATGAGATGCGGACACCACCACAGCAGCAAACAAACGCGCCCGAGTCAGCAGTGGTATTGCGCAAATCAAGTTGGTCGGCCACTCATCAAGAACAGGTCGCTACTACAGATAGCCCAGCACCTGCCGCTAAGCGAAAGAGCGACAAACGCTTGCATAGCCTCGTTGGCGTAGTCACGTCAGAAGAGACAATGCGTACACGTGACTTATCCTCTATACGGTATCCGCGTGAATCCATCGACCGCGAGACGTACAAACATTTCGACGACAACCCAGTTAAGCGCGTTGCCGAGCACCCAGTGTCGACTTTCAGCATCGATGTAGACACCGGCGCTTATGCTAACGTACGCCGATTCCTACAGGCGGGTCGTTTACCACCCGGAGATGCGGTGCGGGTCGAAGAGCTAATTAATTACTTCTCCTATACCTACCCGCAACCGAAAGACCAGAGTCGCCCATTCCACGTCACCACCGAGATTGCGCCCGCGCTGTGGAACACTAAGCGCCACCTGTTACACATTGGTATTAAGGGCTATGACGTTCCAAAAGCGGACCTGCCACCCGCCAATCTTGTCTTTCTCGTCGATGTCTCGGGATCCATGCGCGCCCCTAACAAGCTTGAACTACTGAAGACATCCCTCAAGCTCCTAAGTCGGCAACTGCGAAGCGAAGATCGAATCTCGATCGTTGTCTATGCCGGTGCCTCCGGTGTTGTACTCGAACCTGTAGCCGGCAACGCCACCGCCAAA
>LXTK01000226.1 GCA_001643475.1 Proteobacteria bacterium SPGG2
ATCGCCTGAGTCCAGTGGTTGAAGAGATCCTCTATCCCGCCTTGGAGGATTATCAATTGGATATTGTGATTGGCGAGGGCCCGGCCGCACGTGCGATTAAGCTAGATTTACCACCGTTCACCTTGATTGGTGCGACGACTCGTGCCGGTCGTCTAACTTCGCCGCTGCGTGACCGCTTCGGCATTATTCAGCGCTTGGAATACTACACAGCGGAAGAACTTGGCAAGATAATTAATCGATCTGCGACCATTCTCGACGTGCCGGTAGAACCGGAAGGGGTATCGGCCATTGCACATCGTGCGCGTGGTACGCCACGTATTGCTAACCGGCTATTGCGTCGGGCGCGTGATTTCGCACAAGTTAAAGGAAACGGGCGTCTTACCCAGGAGAGTGCGGAAATGGCGTTAGCCCTCCTGGACATCGATGAAAGCGGTTTTGACATGCTGGACCGCAAGTTGTTACGCACGGTAGTGGAAAATTTTGCCGGTGGGCCGGTGGGCATCGATAGCCTGGCCGCCGCTGTCGGCGAGGAACGCGGCACCATTGAGGATGTCGTCGAACCATATCTGATTCAGCAGGGATTCTTGATGCGCACGCCGCGTGGACGTACGGCGACGCCCAAGGCCTGGCAGCATTTTGGCCTTGCGGTTCCACAGAGCCAGGATCATCGACAAGCCAGTATTTTCGAAAGTGACTAACCCAAACTCGATGTACAGGCGTTTATGATTGAATCGGAGCAGTCCAGGCAGGGGACTTTTTCCATACCGATACGTGTCTATTACGAAGACACCGACGCGGGTGGGTTGGTGTACTACGCCAACTACCTAAAGTTCATGGAGCGGGCGCGCACGGAATGGCTGCGGGGGTTGGGATTCGAACAGGATGCGTTGTCGGTGGAGGAGGGTGTGATATTCGCAGTGCGCGCGGTTAAAGTGGATTTCTATAAGCCCGGACGGTTTAATGACTTGCTTCAGGCAACCGTGAACATACGCCGGCGCGGCGGTGCCAGTCTGACCCTGAAGCAAGAAGTTCAGCGAAACTCTACTACGCTTTGCGAGGCAGAGGTTAAGCTGGCGTGTTTGGATGCGCAGTCTCTTTTACCACGCTCGATTCCCAATCGTGTTGTCTTGCAACTAGATACGGTGATCCTATCTTGAGTATCACAACCTCAGTCGACGCGATCGTATTGTTTACTCTAATAAAGCAAGCGAGCCTATTAGTACAGTTGGTTATGTTGATGTTGGTGTTGGCTTCTTTAATTTCGTGGTACTTCATTATCAGCAAGTGGTTCGTGTTCCAGTCAGCGGCACGTACCGCGGATCGTTTCGAACAGCGCTTTTGGTCGGGCGGTAATTTGAACCAAATGTACTCTGAACTCAGTCGTGGGGGCGTTATGCCCGAGGGAATGGCGAGCGTCTTTGTCGATGGCTTTAGGGAATGCAAGCGACTTACCAAACCGGCCAGGATCCAGCCCGGCGACATCATGGAGGGTGTACAGCGGGCTATGCGCGTGGCGTTGTCGCGCGAAATCGATTTCCTCGAAACCCATCTACCTTTCCTAGCCACCGTCGGATCCATTAGCCCGTATGTGGGGCTGTTTGGGACGGTGTGGGGCATCATGAACTCGTTTATCGCTTTGGGATCGCTGCAACAGGCCACCATCGCCCATGTGGCGCCCGGCATTGCTGAGGCCCTCATTGCCACCGCTATGGGTCTGTTCGCGGCGATACCGGCGGTCATCGCCTATAATCAGTATTCGACGCGGGTGGAACGCTTGGTGACCCGATACGAGATCTTCATGGACGAGTTTTCCAGCATCGTGCAACGACAGGCGTTGGTCCCGAAGGCCTAGGCGTGGAACCGTATCGCGTCCGTCGTAAAAAGCTCATGAGCGAGATTAACGTCGTCCCCTACATCGACGTCATGCTGGTATTACTGGTGATTTTTATGATCACAGCGCCACTGCTCAGCCAAGGCGTGAAAGTGGAATTGCCGGAGACAGTGGCCAGCCCAGTGTCTAGCAAGGATTCGGAAACCCTGGTGGTGACGGTCGACAAGAAGGGCCAATACTATCTCGACGATCGCAAAATCAAACCGGCTGCCTTGCGCAAGAAAGTTGCTGGGGTCATGCGGTTGCGACCACAGACGCCGATTTTGGTCCGAGGCGATCGTCGTGTGCCCTACGGTAAGGTCGTTGAAGTAATGGCCCTTCTAAAGGCGGCGGGGGCACCGAGTGTCGGCCTAATCACACAACCTATCTTGAAGAACTAAGGTGCGGCGACTCCGGGCTCGTAAAACGCCGGGTAGGTTTAGGGCGCTTATCCTTGCCATAGCAGTGCATCTCGTGGTGGTGGCGATCGCGGTGGTGGCTTTTCGTTGGCCAAGCGAGCCAAGCCCGGGCGCTGATATCGTCAAAGCAGTCGTGGTTGATGATACCGAGGAGCTGAAGAAGCAAGAGGCGAAGCGCAAGAAAGCGGCGGCGAAGAAGAAGGCCGAGGCGAAGCGCAAGAAGGCGGCGGCGAAACGCAAGAAGGAAGAGCAGAAGCGCAAAGCCAAGACGGAACGTAAGCGCAAGGAAGCGGAAAAGAAACGACTGGCGGAACAAAACGCCAAGGAAGAAGCGGCGCGAAAACGCAAAGAAGAACAACAGAGGACAGCAGAGGAGCGACGTCTTGAAGAGGAAAGACGCCTGTTGGAGGAAGAACGTAGACGCGAGGAGGAGGAAGAACGTCAGCGCATAGAAGCCGAGCGACAATTGGCCGAGTCACTTGAGGCCGAGGAGCGCGAGCGCAGGGCAGCGGCTGAGGCCGAGGAGCGCGAGCGCAAGGAGGCAGCCCGTAAAGCGCGTGCGTTGACCGCGGCCGAAAAGTATAAACTCCTTATTCGTCAGAAGGTTAGCCGAAACTGGGCGCGCCCGCCGGGCGCCCAGAGGGGATTGCAATGCACGGTGCGAGTAAGGCTCGTGCCCAGCGGTGATGTGCTCCAGGTGACGGTCGCCAAAACTAGTGGCGACGAGCAATTCGACCGTTCGGTGGAAAATGCGGTATATAAGGCGTCGCCACTGCCGTTACCAGGAGACAGGGATCTTTTCGAGTACTTTCGCGAGATCGAGTTCATATTCAACCCCGAGGATTAACGGAGCTATTCAGTCACGATGTTTAAGCATCTTATTTACTATCTTTTAATCACGAGCGTAGGTGCTTGGAGTACAAGCGTCCACGCCGTTTTGACTATTGAAATTACTCAAGGAACGGATGTAGGCATCCCGGTAGCTATTGTGCCGTTTAGTGTTGAGGGTCAGGTGAAACCAGTGCACGATGTGGCCGCCATCGTCGCTGCTGATCTCGCCCGCAGTGGCCGCTTCTCTCTGATCCCGAAACAGGATTTTCTCTCGACGCCGCATCGAAATAGTGAGGTCATATTTAAGGACTGGCGTATCGCGAAGGCAGAGGCGTTGGTAATTGGTACTGTACGCCAGCGCAGTGCCAATCAGTTCGAAGTCACATTCCGACTCTATGATGTGTTTCGCGAACACCAACTTGCCGGTATTCGGTATTCGGTGAGCTCCGACAAGTTGCGAGCGGTAGCACACCAGATCGGCGACGTGATCCATGAAAAACTTACTGGCGAACGGGGTGCTTTCAATACGCGCATCGCGTATGTCACCAAGGAAGATGGGCCCACCGGCATCACCTATAAGCTCCAGGTGGCAGACTCGGATGGCTATAATGCGGCAACGATTCTCAAGTCGCGGGAATCGATATTGTCACCGGCTTGGTCGCCCGATGGCACCAAAATCGCGTACGTAGCGTTTGAACAACGACAATCTAAAGTCTTCATTCAGGGTGTCACCGATGAATCTCGCGAGTTGATTGCTGGTTTCCCGGGCATCAACGGTGCCCCCGCTTGGTCGCCAGAGGGCAGGCGTCTGGCATTGACGTTATCGAAGGATGGGAACCCCGAGATCTATGTGCTCGATCTCGATACCAAACGTTTGCAGCGGCTGACCAAGAACCGCGTGATCGATACTGAACCTGCCTGGTCGCCCGACGGGCGTGATATCATCTTCACCTCGGATCGCGCCGGTAAGCCGCAGATCTATCGGATGAAGGTCGGCGGGCGCAGAATCGAACGCGTCACGTTCGAGGGTGACTCAAACGCGCGGGCATCATATTCGGCGGATGGAGAAATGATTACCCTCGTCACTTCGTTTCAGGGTAAGTACCATATTGGTGTGTTGCGACTCAAAGACAAGGTACTGCAGGTGTTGTCGGACACGTCACTTGATGAATCGCCAAGTTTTGCACCCAACGGTCGCATGATACTTTATGCTACTGCTGTGCGGGGCCGGGGTGTGCTGGCATCGGTGTCTTCGGATGGGCGAGTACGACAATTGTACAAGCTCGAGGAAGGCGATGTTCGAGAGCCGGCTTGGTCGCCCTATAATCGTGAACTAGCCTTAAAGGAGTAATGCTATGAAAAATCTTTATTATATTGTGTTGGCGCTGGTCTTCGCCGTCGGTGTGGCCGCCTGTGGAGGCGGTGCTTCGGTCAAAGATGCGCCGGTCGATGAGCAAAGCACGAGCAGTGCCGAAACGGGTACGGCCGATAGCGGTAGTGCGACAGGAGAGAGTATCAGTGAGGAGAGCACGCAGATGGTGGCAATGGCAGGGGAAAGGCCCACTGTGATGCGTGTGCATTTCGAATTTGACAGCAGTGCGATCGATAGTGAATCGCAGGCGCTTATCGAAGCCCATGCCGCCTATCTCGCAGATAACCCCGATGTGTTACTTGGCCTTGAGGGCCATGCCGATGAGCGCGGCACACGCGAGTACAATCTAGCCCTAGGCGAGCGCCGGGGGCAGGCGGTAAGACGCATCTTGCGGTTGTTGGGTATCGACGGTCAGCGACTAACCGCCACATCCTATGGCGAGGAAAATCCTATCGCGACCGAACACAATGAATCTGCCTGGCGGCTAAACCGGCGAGTCGAGTTCATGTATTAATCATATGCTGATTTCGCGGGCAATGAAGACAATCATCACGGCAGCCTGGCTGGTTGCCGTGGGGTTGTCGCCAATACCGGTGGTCGCGCAACTCTCGCAGGATACGGCATTGGAGTTGCTGTCGCAGATGGAAGCGATGCAGGCGGAGTTGCGTCAGCTCCGCAACAAGACTGAGTTACAAGGCCACGAGTTAGAACTTTTGAGTACTAGGCAGCGCGAACTGTTACGCGATCTCGATCGACGACTAACCAACGTCGAGCGCGGCGCTGCCACGCAAACGACGCGGGTCCAACCCACGGAGCCGACCCAAACGCAAACCGCGGCGGTACAAGCGCCTGTTACCATGCCATCGACTTTGCGGTTAACCGCCACGGCTGAGGAGCAGCAGCAGTACGAGGCAGCGTTCAATCTCTTAAAGCAAGGGCTTTATTCGCGTGCCAGTCAGACGTTTCGGGTGTTTATTCAAAGATACCCGACCAGCCCGTTGGCAGGGAATGCGCAGTACTGGGCGGCCGAAGCGAATTATGTCATACGCAACTTCGGGCTCGCGCTGAAGGAGTTTGACCGTGTGGTCAAGGAGTATCCGGAAAGCCCCAAGGTGGCCGACGCCTTGTTGAAGATTGGTTACAGCTACTATGAGATCGGCACCTGGGAGAAGGCGCGTCAGGCACTGACTGATGTCATGGTCCGTTTTCCGAATACGACTGTCGCCAAACTCGCACAGATTCGTCTGACTAAGATGGACGAAGAGGGTCGATAACGCACCCCCTCCCTAACCCTCCCCAATGATTGGGGAGGGCATGATGGCAACAGATGTTGTCCCTTCCCGCTAGTCGAGGAGGACAGGGGAAGGGTATAATCCTGCTGCCTTTTTTGCCTCCGATTGTACACACGGGCCGTTAGCTCAGTTGGTAGAGCATCTGACTTTTAATCAGGTGGTCGCAGGTTCGATTCCTGCACGGCCCACCAATAATCAACAAGTTACTTACCATTTCAAAAACGCACTGCCTAATAAATCACCGATTGCCTAATATTTTTGGCCTGAGTCGGGTCACCCTGCGTGGTCCCCGGCGCTATGCGCGTGTGTGAACAGCGAAAAGATTGACGAGGAACAGCTATGGGCGTTTTATTGGTAACTGGGTCAACTAGCAACTGTGTTTATTGAGATTATCTCAACCTCTCGCAAAACAGCCGAGAAAGTTACTATGACCACCGGCTTTCTATTCTTTTCTTAAAGTGGATGTCTTATTTAGTTGTTATTAGTAGGTTTGGTTCAAGAGGAGAGC
>LXTK01000043.1 GCA_001643475.1 Proteobacteria bacterium SPGG2
TGTCTGAAAGTGACGTATTTTGGCGCCCATTAACGTCACACCAAGTGCCCTTCTTTAAGGTATGGGCGGTCTTCATCGCACCCTCCGTCGTTTAGATCATCTACGACAGAGTTGCCGAAGGCGGTTTCCGGCCTATCGCAGCGGCTACGCCGCAGCGAGATAGGCTTTTGCTCACAAACAATCCGTGGTTCGTAAGAGGCGGAGCGGACGCCCGCCAATAAAGGTAGATTCCTGGTGGAACCCTGTATGCGATATCAGTGGTGCAAAAGACGTGCCAACCAGATGGGTTGGTGCTCGTGGCGCTTCGGCATTACTGTATTAGCGTTCACCATCCTGGTATTCGCGCCTCATGGGCCGCGACTTGGCATCGTGAAGGCTGCTGAATGCTCCAGCGTTCCAGCAATGGGGTCTGGATGAGTCAGGCTAGATATGGTACCCGCACGGGATGTCATCATTCCCAAGCGTTGTGGAGACTTAGCTACTATTGGCTGACCTTGGCCGATGTAGATTTATTCCGCTCTAGATCCAGCGCATAGAAGCCTTTTTGGTAGGGTAGAACAAGTTCGCCTTCGGCACGTTTTATCGCGCTTTTGTACTTGTTTCCGGCCTTGGCTTGCAATTGCGCCAGGCCTTGCTTGGACGTGGTCACATGCGCCAACTTCTTGCGCGAGACCAATCCCCGAACCGCCCCGGGATTGTCGGCAACCCAAACCCGGGAACGGCCGCTAACCTTGACCAAGCGCAATAGATGCACCGAACCGGGCCGGAAGTCGTACCACTTAGCGTCAGCCGTCCCCCAAATGAGCCGAACCCCGGGCTCCAGCATGGCCGCCGTATAAGCCGCACGTGGCACATATCCCAGGGGTGCGCTATCTACATACACGTGGGCATCACCGCGCGAGAAATCGTTGACAAAATACACCAATGCCTTATCCGAGTCGGCCTGTGGAAATTCCGGGGGACCGCTTTTTATCGCTGCGTTGCCCGCAAATGAGACGCCGCTGACAGAGATTAGGGCAACAATAACGAGCGAGGCGAAGGTAATGGAGTGTTTCCGTCTTGGAATTATCAGTTTAGCCATGGTACGTTCCCTCTACCACGGTGGATACATAAATAACTATAGCTCACCGAACGTGGGGGCGCCAACCGGTGGATTTTTGTCTAGTATCCGCATGTGGCTCCACAGATCCGAATGACTATACCGCAGCTTGTTGCACACCGGGGTTACCCCGAGCATTTTCCGGAAAATACGCTTATCGGCATTGAGGCAGCGATCCGCGCCGGTGCACGCTTGGTTGAAATGGATATTCAGTTGAGCGCCGACGAAGTGCCGGTTTTGCTGCATGATCAAAATTTGCAACGAGTGGCCGGTTTCAAAGGCATGGTCCATCACTTGTCCTATGATCAGCTGTACGAAATCCACCCAAGCGAATTTGAACGCTTTGGCTATCGCTACGCACAGGTTCGCATTCCAACTCTCGCCGAGTTTTGCGAGCTGCTACAGAAGTGGCCAGGAGTTATCGCGTTTGTCGAGTTGAAACCCGCGAACATCGAGCACTTCGGGCCTGCGGTTGTACTCAATCGGGTATTGCGTGATATTGAGTCCGTTGCCAGTCAAGTCGTTCTCATTTCGTTTTCTTTCGAGATCTTGCGGGCAGCACGAAAACAAGGCGTGGCCGTACTTGGGGTCATCCTGTCGAAGTGGCGTGACCGAAAAGCGGCGATCGTCCGCGAGATAAAACCCCAATACGTGCATAGCAATGTCAATTTGTTGCCGCGGTGGGGAAAACTACGCGTGGATAACGCAAAACTAGTGGTATACGAGATCGTCAAGGCCAACCTTGCGGTCGACTTGGCTGCGAGAGGGGTCGATTTTGTCGAGACCTTTGCCATCGGCGAAATGTTCGAGCAACTGGAACACCTAAAGGGGCAATCAGGCGCTTAGCCTACTCAGTTTTCGGGTAGGTGTGCGCTCCAGTCATAATCGCCGACGCCGCTGACGAGGAACCACGGGTTGAGCAAAGACCGCTTGTTGTACTGTAACGGCGCCTTGTCCATCGCCGTAATGCGACCACCGGCGATTTGAACAACGCAATGCGCTGCCGCCGTATCCCATTCCGAAGTCGGCCCAAACCGCGGGTAGACATCGGCCGTCCCGTCCGCCACTAAACACAGCTTTAGCGCACTACCCATACTGAGGGTCTCCGGCTCACCCTGAGCGCGCGCGACGTTAGATAGAAATCTGGCCAGCTGTTCACCGGGATGTGAACGGCTGGCAACCACCCTCGCCTTGCCGCCTTGGTAGACACGCGATCGAATGGCTTGCGCGGTGCCGCCATGGTCTTGTTTGAACGCCCCGTGACCCTGACAGGCCCAGTACGTAACACCGACGGCGGGTGCCGACACAACACCCAATACCGGCGATTGGCCTTCGATTAAGGCGATATTGACAGTAAACTCACCGTTATGTTTGATGAACTCCTTGGTCCCATCCAAGGGATCGACCAGCCAGAAGCTTGTCCAGCCGGCGCGATCTTCGTAGGCCGTTTCTGCCGACTCTTCGGACAACACTGGCATATCTGGGGTAAGTACGTTTAGCCGCGCGACGATGAGGGTATGCGCCGCACGGTCGGCTTCGGTTAGCGGTGAGCCATCACCCTTGATCGAAACTGTGTAGTCTCGCTCGTAGATTTCTAGTATGCGTTGACCGGCATCGGCCGCAATTGCCCTTACGTCATCGAGATACGCGCAATAATCACTCTCATGCTTCATAATTGGTTAGGTCGCCGAGGCTAATTGATCACGCACCATATAAAGCGCCGCGATACTACGCGCTTCGGTACAATCATCGCGATCCAGTAACTCCGTGATTTTCTTTAGCGGCCATGGCAACACTTCGATTGTCTCGGGCTCATCGCCGGCAAGCTTTTGCGCAAACAGATCTTGCGCCAAAACGATGTGCGTGGTGTGGTTGGCATATCCCGGTGCGAGGGTCAGCGACTTAATGTGTCGCAACTTCTTGGCAGCATAACCCACTTCTTCCATGAGCTCCCGATTGGCCGCGTCCAGCACTGATTCATCCGGTTCAATCCTTCCCTTGGGTAAGACCAACTCATAGCGGTCTACGCCAGCAGAATACTCGCGAATGAGCAGTACGGTGTTTTTGTCGAGCATTGGCACAATGAGGACAGCGCCCCCCGGTGATGTTTGCAAACGTTCATATTGCGCCTCCTGCCCATTCGAAAAGCGCAGATCGATCCGTTCCACGTGAAATATGCGCGTACGAGCAATAGTCTCAGTGCGAAGGATCTCAGGTTTCTTTGTCATATGGAGATCGATACTGGCGAAATAGGGCCACGTGTTACAATCCTGACGAAATCCTGTTTAGGATACAAGTCGATTCACCTCGCGATCCACCATGATAGCCATCCAAGAAGAGAAAGATCTACTCGGTGTAAACGTCTATGCAGAGTTTACGTTGGCCGACTACAAAGAATTCGAACAAGCGGTAATCCGCGAGCTTGAAAGCGTCAACAAGATCAAACTTCTCTTAGATCTCACGAATATGTCCAAGTTTACGGTCGATGTTGCGTGGGAAGACATAAAGTTCACAAGGGCCCATGCGCACGACTTCGCCCGCATCGCAGTTGTAACCGACGATCAATGGGTATCATGGTCGAGCTGGCTCGGTACCGCCTTCACCGACGCTGACGTCGAGTTCTTTGAGGATGCCGCGACCGCAAGTAGCTGGATTCATGCTGGTTAGATTGGAGCCGCAAGAATAATGATCAAATGGCATAGCGTCGACACGGTGCTGCTTGATATGGACGGCACCTTGTTGGATCTGCATTTTGATACTTACTTCTGGCTGGAACATGTGCCACTGCGTCTAGCCGAGAAACATCGCATATCCCACGAGGACGCTAAAGCCAAGCTGTACCCGCAGCTGCGTGCACAAAAGGGGACGCTCAACTGGTATTCAGTGGATTTCTGGAGCAAAGAACTGGAGCTTGATATACCGGCCCTGAAACGAGAGGTCGATCATCTCATCGCAATTCACCCGCATGTGATCGATTTTCTGGCGGCGGTACGCAAGCTGGGGAAACGGCTGGTTCTAGTCACGGATGCGCATGGCACGGTGCTTGACCTCAAGATGCAGCGCACGCAGCTAAATCAGTATCTCGACGCGACGGTATGTTCGCACGACTTGGGAGCGCCAAAGGAGCAGGTCGAATTCTGGGAGAAACTACAAGCGGTCGAACCGTTTAAGCGATCCAGTACGCTATTTATCGACGATAGCCTACCCGTACTTCGGGCCGCGCGTGACTACGGTATTGCTCATCTCGTGACCGTAACCAAACCCGATTCTCAACGACCAGCCAGAGACGTACAGGAATTTCCGGCCATTGGATCGTTTAGAGATATCCTGCCCTAAAAAGATACCTCGACGGCATCGGGCAGTCCACGATAAGACACTATCCCGCACCAGAACTCGCCACACTCTCTGCACTTGGTGGGCACGGGGATGGTAACCGGACATCCCCTTTTAGAAGTTCACCGGCTTCCGCCGCCGAAACCGGGCGACTAAACAAATGACCCTGCATCTCATCGCAAAGCAGGTTACTAAGGAATGCGAGCTGTAGCTCCGTTTCAACCCCCTCAGCAACAACCTTCAAGTCCAAATCGTGGGCCATACTAATGATCGCCGCCACGATCGCGATGTTATCGAAATCACCAGCCAAATCGCTGACAAAGGAACGATCGACCTTGATCATATCTATTGGAAGTCGCTTGATGTAGCTAAGCGACGGGTGACCGGTGCCAAAATCATCAATCGCCAGAGATTGGTTGGCGGTCAGTGCTTTGTTCGTCGGCAGGTGTGGTGTTCTCGACTGTAGCAGTTATCGCGCTGTTGGCACGGGAGCGGTATCGATGATTCCGCGATCTCCCCCAATCGGGTGTTACGTCTTGCCGCCAGCACTCTTTTTCACATAAGCGCTTGGTTCAACAAGCATCGCAGTCAGGTCCAGCACGCCTACAGGTCGACTAAAGAAATTACCCTGGTATTCGTCGCAATCCATACTGGTAATAATATCAAGCTGCTCCTTTTTCTCCACGCCCTCGGCAACCACACGCAGGCCAAGCTCATGGGCCAAATAAATCACAGCGGATACCACTGCCCGGTCTTTCCAGTTGCTGGTGATGCCCATAACGAACGAGCGGTCGATCTTCAACTCATGAAGAGGCAAGCGTTTCAAATAGCTTAGGGAAGAGTAACCCGTCCCGAAGCCATCCATGGAGATCCTTAGCGCATATGCCATAAGCCGGTTCAAGGTTTCTACCGCCTGTAGGGCGTTTTCCATCAACAGGCTTTCACTAAGTTCAAGCGTCAAATACTGTCCATCCACGCCGTTGCGCTTCAAGGTGTCGCCCACAAATTGCACTAGATTACCGGCACGGAATTGCTTTGCCGATAGATTCACCGCGACATGAATCCACAGTCCCTGGGCCTGCCAGCGCGCCAATTGAGCGCAGGCCTCTTTTAGCGCCCATTCACCAATAGCTACGATCAGGCCGGTCTCCTCAGCCAGAGGTATGAATTCATTGGAAAAGATGAACTTGCCGTCCGGTTTCTGCCACCGGACCAGCGCTTCGACCCCCGTTATTTGACCGCTCTTTACATCGACCTTCGGCTGATAGTGCAACATGAGTTGCTCACCRTCGATCGCAYGGCGCAGGTCTGCCTCCAGTTGCAGGCGCTCGCRRCTCTTGGCATTCATGTCRCTCGAATAGAACTCGAAACCGCCCTTCTCTTCGGCATTGGCTTGGGCGCTCGCCCCCWCGGCGCACTGGATCAATGYCRCCATATCGCTTGCATCGCTGGGATAACTTGCGATACCGATACCGGGTGMTATGTACACCTCGGTACCATCGGCATCGAATGGATTTTCCATGGCCCCCAGAATTCGGGAGGCCACCTTGGTAGCGTTTTCAGTATGAGCGATATTCGGACACAACACCGAGAATTCATCATCGCCCAGGCGAAACAGGCGAAACAGGGAACTCGACCTATTACGTATCCCACGCCCGACCACATCCGAGGGCCGAACACAGGCACTAATTCGCTCGGCAATCTGCTTGATGACTTGATCACCGATCTGCGGACCGAAGGTATTGTAAACGCGCTTAAACTGGCCGAGAGTGATGTGCAACATCACAAGAGTATCGTTATTGCGTTCCGCTCGCCGTAGGAACCAGGCCAACCGGTCGAGAAACAAACTCCGGTTCGGCAAATTCGTCAAGGCATCATAGTAGGCGAGTTGATTCTGATAGGCCCAGGCGGCAAGCGTGTTGCGGACCCGCAGTGCCAATTCACTGGGATTCACCGGCTTGGCCAGGAAATCTGTGGCACCTTGGCCGAGAGCCCGTAGTTTAGTCTCAGCGTCCGACGAAGCGGTCAGGATAATGACGGGTAGGTGCGACAGCTGGGAATGAGCCCTTACCTGCTGCAGGATTTCGAACCCTGTTACTTCCGGCATCACCAGATCAAGTAGCAGGATGTCCGGCCGATGCTCCTC
Organism: Proteobacteria bacterium SPGG2; assembly: GCA_001643475.1. Lineage (GTDB taxonomy): Bacteria > Pseudomonadota > Gammaproteobacteria > Acidiferrobacterales > SPGG2 > SPGG2. The sequence continues at coordinate 6,579 of LXTK01000043.1, forward strand.
AATTTCCGCCATGGCCCGCGTCGAATCCTCCACCAGCACAAAGTTCCGATAACCAGTGTCCTCCAGAAAGGCCCGCATGACCTCCATGGTAGTAGGCTCGTCGTCCACCATCATGATGGTCGCCTGGGTCAGCGAGGTGGAATCGGAACCCAACTCATGAGGCCATTGTTCTGCAAAACTCTGCCCATCGTTACCCGGTGATTCGGGCCTTAACTGATCTGCGTTTTTTGATTGCATAGCTCTATCAACCATAGCATCTGAAACCTACATCCGGTCTGCTGTATATCGACGGTAGTTGCTTCATCCTACTGCCTTAAATGAGATAGGCGCCGCAATTCGGCCTGCCGTCGCAAGCTTATCGTCGATAGCAATCCGCGCCGCCAGCCCATGGATTTGCCGAAGCTGTCGCTCGATAGCGGCCAGGTCAGTCGCCTTGGCGGCCAGTTCAAGTTCGGCGGCTGGCTCGTTAAACACATCGAAACCGACAGTGCCACCTGCACCCTTGAGCCAATGGGCCAGCTTTGCTAAAGCCTCCATATCCCGATCCGAGTAGGCCACATCCATGGCTTGCAACTGTCCACCCAAGCGGTCCACAAAACGTGAAATCACGTTTGCGAATCTCGGGTTATCAGCCCCGAGCCTGGAAATAATGGGTGAGTTGTCCTCCACCCCGGACAGCTGTTCTTGCGGCGACGCCGGCATGGCCGGCTCCGTTAACGGCTGGTCTACCACCTTAGCATCCAGCATCTGCGCCAGCTTGGAAATAAAGCGGTCAATATCGATAGGTTTGGTGAGGTATTCGGTAAAGCCAGCGTCCAGGCATTCCTGCTCGAAGCCTTTCATGGCGTTTGCGGTCAGCGCAATGATAGGCGTCTTCAAGCCACCGTCGCGTAACATACGGGTAGCAGTGAAACCGTCCATCTCGGGCATCTGCAAATCCATAAGGATGAGGTCGTAATCGGTGGCAGTGGCCATCTCCACACCAATGCGGCCAGTGCCAGCCTCGTCAACCGTTAGGCCATAATCCTCCAACACTACTTTGACAAATTCGCGATTCTCTGGCCCGTCGTCCACGACCAGGATCTGCGCCGGCGGAAACATCCAGTTGGTGTGTTCCTGCACAATGGTGGCATCGACTTCTGCCAAGACCTGCTCGGGTGTAACCCATGCCACCTCCACCGCACTGCCGGCATCCAGCGTTACCCTGAATACGCTGCCCACACCTGGTTCACTCTCCACCGTAATGTCGCCACCCAAAGCGCGTGCGAACTTGCGGCTGATGGATAGTCCAAGACCGGTACCCCCAAATTTGCGGGTCACCGTCACATCGGCCTGCACAAAATCTTCAAAAATACGATCGGTGGCTTCCGGATTCATACCCATACCGGTGTCTGCTACATCGATATGAAACTGGAGCTTGTTCTCCGCCAGACGTTTGGCATACGCGGTCACGGTGACGCCACCACGCTCAGTGAATTTCACAGCATTACCCACTAGGTTGGTGACAATCTGGCGTATCCGGCCTGGGTCACCGCCGATAGTCTCAGGCACGTCATCCTGTAACTTGAAATCTAGGCTAATGCCCTTCTCGTCAGCCTTGACGCCCAGTACCTTCACCACCTCCCGGATGACCGGGTAGGGATTGAATCGTACGTGTTCCACCTCCAGGCGACCCGACTCGACCTTGGATAGATCGAGGATGTCGTTAATGAGTTCCATCAGGTGCTTTCCGCTGGAATGGATGATCTCCAGATGTTTACGGCTTTCAGCCGAATCACGTCCGTAGCCGCGCTTAAGTAGTTCCGTGAAACCCAGGATTGCATTCATCGGGGTGCGGATCTCGTGGCTCATGTTGGCCAGGAAGGCGCTCTTGGCGTGGTTTGCCGCCTCGGCCGCCTCTTTTGACTTCAGTAACTCGATCTCTGCCTCTTCCAGTTGAGTGACGTCATCGAAACTAACCAGTACACCGGCATACTTGCCGCCGCTGCCAAGTACCGGGGAACAGTTGATCATGAAGGTCAGCCGTGTGCCGTCGGGCAGGGTCAAGCGGACTCGTTGGTTCTTTTGCGCCTCACCTGACACGAGCGCCTGATGCCAGGGGTAAGTATCTGGCTCCAAAGGTTCGCCTTCGGCACTAGACCATGGAAACTCTGCTACCTTTCGACCCAGTAGCGCCTCCGGGGGCCTGTCCAACAAGGCTGCAAACGCGAGATTGGCGAGCACAATCTGCTCTTTGTTGTCCAACACCAAGAGGCCTTCCGCCATGGTGTCCAGGGCTGATCGCACACGTCCCGGAATCGCCTGCGATGGGTCGAGGTGCTTCAACATCTTGCCGAGGTAGAAGTAAAAGCTAACGAAGGTCATCAGCGCCACGAAAGCCAATAATAGCGTCAATGGGTCAGTGACATAGCCCATCCAGCCCGTGCGAACCAAGGGGCTGAATCGCAGTTCGACCTGGCCCCATTTGGTGCGTCCCGCCCAGATAGACACCTTCACCTGGGTGTTGTTGGACAACTCCGAATCGTCGTCCCGCCAATGTTCCTCATGGTCACCCACCGCCACGATCAAGCGGTCGGTTTCGGTTCGCAATGCGGCGGACATTAGGTCTTCGTTACGTTCCACCACCAAGCGCAAGATCCCCTCCAAACGCCACATATCCCTCTGGGTTATCAAGGCCGAGCTGTTAGCGGCGATGGATTCGGCCAAGGCAGCCCTTCCATCTCGAACCGCTGACAGTCGGTCTGGTATCAGGCCCAAAAAACTCGCCACCAGCAGCACGGTGGTAAGGAGACCGATCTGGCCGAAGGCAATGCGAGATTTTGGAGAAAGGGTTTTCATATCTAGCTACGCCAGGGCCAGCGAAACTTACGGGCCTTGGGCGCCGAGCCTGTCTTCGTCTCGGAGGTATCAGCAGTGGCAGCCTTGTCCTGAAACATCGACTCAAGGGAATCGTCTTCCCGACCTTCTGCCTCCTGTTTACGCTTCTTCTTTGCCGGAGCGGCCAAGACCGGCAAGGGATCAATAAGCTGCCAGGCCGGAAGGGAAGAGAGCAAGGTACTGAGGAGAAGACCACTACGAATCAGCCAAATGACATAGCCGATGGACAGTCCGCTGGAAACAGCAATGGTAGATGCAACATAGCTTTTGTCAAAGGCCCTGTCCTCGTCAAAACCGTCACGCACACGATCGAGGTCGTTCAGGAATTCCGAGTTGGTCAGAAATCCCGATGTGGTCAAGAAGGACTGGATCTCCTTCGCCAAGGCAGTTGGTTTAATCGACTGCCGCAGCACGTCGGCCGGTATGCTGGGGTTTACCGCCTGCAGTACCTCTACTAGCGCTTCGCTAACCGCGGCCGCTAAACCTTCGCGCGAAGCGTCCGTATTTGCGCTAGGGCCGCCACTGGAACCGGTAGAGCCAACGTCCTCGGGATCGTCAGCAATGTCGATCACGTCTTCTGACTCCTCTTCCGGTGGTGGCGTCGTTTCCGGGTCTGGATCGGGGTCAGGCGGAGGAATTGGTGTGGGATCCGGCGGCGGCGGATTAACAATCACCGGCGCTGCATTGACGGCAATGGAGACGATATCCGTATCAACTAGCGGGCCGCCGCTGCCGGTGTTGCCCTGATCGTTGGTATCGATCTGTACACTAGCGGTACCGCTGAATGCCGGGGTGGGATCGAAGGTTAATCCGTCGAGTGCGGTATTGATGTCGCTAACGGTGCCGGTGAAGACCATCGTTGCGTCGCCGGTGCCATCGCTGGTGGTGAAGCTCAAGCCCGCGAYSCCGYTTAGGGTGAGCGTGCCATTAGTCGCCGTGAGCGTGACTTCCACCGGGTTGCTACCGGCGTCGATATCGCTAATTGAGATCTGATTACCGCCGCCACTGGAGAACACCAGCGTGGTGTCTTGATTGGTCGCCTGGGGTACAGGCACGGTGTTGATTGGGGCGTTGTTAATACCACCCACGGTGATGTTGACGGTATCGTTATCGGTGAGCGGACCGCCGCTGCCTGTGTTGCCCTGGTCGTCGGTGATGATTTGCACACTCGCGGGGCCGTTGTAGCTTGTCGTGGGATCAAACATCAGGCCATTCAACGCCGTACTAATATTCGCCACAGTACCGGTGAACGTCATAGTGGCATCAGCGGTGCCATCGCCGGTGGTGAAGCTCAAGCCCGCGATCCCGTTTAGRGTGAGCGTGCCATTAGTCGCCGTGAGCGTGACTTCCACCGGGTTGCTACCGGCGTCGATATCGCTAATTGAGATCTGATTACCGCCGCCACTGGAGAACACCAGCGTGGTGTCTTGATTGGTCGCCTGGGGTACAGGCACSGTGTTGAKTGGSGCSTYRTTRAYAYYRSYCACGSTRAYRKYRAYCGCCTGGGTATCGATTCCGCCGTTGCCATCATCGACCTGCACCGTCACGTCATAGACGTTATCGCCACCGGCATCGAGTGGGGTCTCGAAGTCGGGGGCAGTGTTGAAGGTGAGCACACCAGTGGTGCTGTTAATCGAGAACAATGCCGCATCGGCGCCGCCGGTGATGGCGAAGCTCAAGCTATCGGCCGGCACATCGGCATCACTGGCACTGACGGTGGTGACCGCGGTGGTGCCCTCGGTGACGTTGACATTAGCACTGGCACCACCGCCATCACTGGTGATGATGGGCGGGTCGTTGACCGGGGTGATGGTGAGCGTAACGGTGACGGTGTTGGAAATCGCGCCCGAGGCGTCGGCGATGGTGTAGGTAAAGCTGTCGGCGATGGTCCCGGAGCCGTCGTGGGTGTAGTCGACGGTGCCGTCGGCGTTGACGATGATCGAACCATTGGTGGGCCCACTGACGATGCTGATGCTGGCGAGGTCGAGGCCGTCGTCGGCATCGCTGTCGTTGGCCGCCAGGTCGATCGTGACCAGGCCGCCCTCGGCCACGGTCGCGGCGTCGGCGCTCGCCACCGGCGGGTCGTTGACCGGGGTGATGGTGAGCGTAACGGTGACGGTGTTGGAGATCGCGCCCGAGGCGTCGGCGATGGTGTAGGTAAAGCTGTCGGCGATGGTCTCGGAGCCGTCGTGGGTGTAGTCGACGGTGCCGTCGGCGTTGACGATGATCGAACCATTGGTGGGCCCACTGACGATGCCGATGCTGGCGAGGTCGAGGCCGTCGTCGGCATCGCTGTCGTTGGCCGCCAGGTCGATCGTGACCAGGCCGCCCTCGGCCACGGTCGCGGCGTCGGCGCTCGCCACCGGCGGGTCGTTGACCGGGGTGATGGTGAGCGTAACGGTGACGGTGTTGGAGATCGCGCCCGAGGCGTCGGCGATGGTG
>LXTK01000050.1 GCA_001643475.1 Proteobacteria bacterium SPGG2
TCGGCGTAATCATGTTAACGGCCACTGCATCTTAGGCTTGTGTGATACAGTGCACATCCAACTTCAACAAACAAATACCATGGTGCCACCATGATTTCTGCCGCCGACCAACTACGCGAACTACTGAAACGGCCAGGACTGCTTATCATGCCTGGTTGCTACGACGCCATGTCTGCCAAACTCGTGCAGGCAGCCGGCTTCGAGGTCGTGTTTATGAGCGGCTTTTGTGTCTCCGGCGCACGCCTGGCAATGCCCGATACAGGGTTGATTTCCTACCACGAGATGGTGGATCAGGGGCGCAACATCTGTAACGCCGTATCCATACCGGTGATTGGGGACGGTGACACGGGTTTTGGTAACGCGCTCAATGTGAAACGCACCGTGCAGGGCTACGCCGATGCTGGGTTTGCCTGCATCATGATCGAAGATCAGGTGGCGCCCAAGCGATGCGGCCATACCCGCGGTAAGACGGTGGTCCCACGCGAAGAAGCACTGATGCGCCTACAGGCGGCGGTGGATGCCCGCAATGAAGGGGCCGACATTCTCATCATGGCCCGCACCGATGCCCGCGCTATCGATGGTCTGGAAGAAGGCATCGCACGAGCACGCGCCTTCACCGAGCTCGGGGCCGATATCACGTTTCTGGAAGCACCAACGTCAGAAGAAGAAATGTCGGAATGCTGCCGTTCGGTACCGGGACCAAAAATGGCTAACCTGATCGAAGACGGTAGGACGCCACTATTGCCGCCGGCAAAGCTGGAGGCCATTGGTTATAAAATCGCCGTCTATCCGCTCACGTTGCTCAATGCTTCCATCCGAGCCATGCAAGAGAGCTTGCATAGCCTCAGGCGTGGCAGCACGCCGGAGCGACTGTTGTCATTCGATCAACTCAAAGACACGGTGGGATTCAACAGCTATTATGCGGGCGAAGAGCGCTATGCTACGGAACGTTAGGTGAGCACTAAGTTGCGAGGAACCTATTGCCCGTAACAACGAGGCCAACCTCTTTTTCACGAAGACATCTTTCGTCGAAGGAAGTCTTAGACAACCTATCTCTACAAAAACCATCCCTTAAGGTTCACATAAGATAAACCTGCCATTCTACTCATGCATGTCGCCATGTGTGACAGGACCTGACAGAGTTTACACGTTCTTTGAATGGTGTTGAACCAATGATTTCGATACATCAATATCTAGAATCTGTACGTCTCGGACTTGCACTAGCATTCTTCACGCTGATATTCGAATAAGTATTCACCTGACAGATGGCCTGATCTAACAGAGTGGCCACACAAGTGCAGCTATGAGACGTCATTCAGTACCGAAGTTCCGCGGTGCCGGTCTTTGACAGCGCTAGGCCGTGCCGTACTTCGTTTCCACTTCGATACCGATCTTTTTGAGAAACGGAGTTGGCAGGACGCCGCCAGCGCAGATGATAACGGCGTCGTTTTGAATTCCTATAGAATCCCCATGCTGCTTTATACGCACCTGCTTTTTTGTAATGGTTTCCACATTAGAGCTAAGCATCACACGCAGGCGACCACCCGTCCGCAGTACGTCAACCCTTTTTCTATTTTTTTCCTTAGCGCGCGAAAAGGCATCGCTACGATAAGATAGAGTCACCGTCGTACCCGGTTCATCGGCGATACTGGTTGCAGCCTCCAAAGCAGCATCGCCACCGCCAACCACGAGCACATGTTGATTCCGATACTGTTCGGGATCGATCAGACGATAGACGACCTTAGCAAGGTCTTCGCCCCGCACACCAAGTTTACGCGGCGTCCCGCGACGACCAATCGCCAGCACTACGGCACTTGTGTTATACGTTTTCCGCGTGGTTTTGACGACGAATCCGTTGCCGTTTTGAGTAATATCTTCTAGGCGCTCTCGATATCTGATCTTAACTTTCGTTTTTTCCTCGACGCCTCGCCAAAACGCCAATAGCGCCTCCTTGCTGGTTTCTCGCATCTGCACCTTGCCAATCATCGGCAGGGTAGCGGGTTCGGTCATCACGATCTTACCGCGCGGATAGTGGGCCACGGTGCCGCCTAGGGTGTCCTGCTCGATAGTGACGAATCGCAGCTTATGCTGCTTGGCTGCCAGCGACGCCGAAAATCCAGCCGGACCAGCACCCACAATCACGACGTCATAGTGAGATCTCTTATCTTTAGGGCGCTTTACTGCCGCCATCGCCTGGCGCCCCTGCTCGATGGCGTTGCGAATCAGCCCCATGCCGCCGAGCTCACCAGCAATAAAGATACCAGGAATATTGGTTTCAAAGGACGGGCTAACGAAGGGAATATCTATGCCGCGTTTTTCCGTGCCAAATACCAACGTAATGGCATCGTGTGGACATGCCGCCTTGCAGGCACCATGACCGATACAATGGGTGGGATTTATTAGCTGGGCCTTACCATGGATCATCCCGAGAACATCGCCCTCCGGACAGGCATCGACGCACGAGCCTGCCCCTAGGCAGCGGTTCGGGTCGATCACGGGGTGTAGCGATGGCGGCTCGATAAGGCCGGCTTCGATAGCACTCTGCAGGGTGGCGAGACTTCGTTTATGCTTTTTCCTGCGCCATCGCAGATAAACGATATACACGACAACCAAGGGCAACAGAGATCCCGCGTAGAGTAGAGAGTCAGGTGAAGACATCACGTCGGCGTTGAACCAATTGGCATTAGAGCGTTGGCACCCAGGCTTGAGTTGAGTGACAAACGTCGCACGACTCAACCGTAGGCACATGGCCACCGGGCTTGCCGGTAGCTGTCACGCCATTGTGACAAGTTGCACAGGTGCCGGGCGGCACATTGGCGTGATCAAAAAACGCTGGAATCCAAGCCCTGGTGCCATGACAAGCGTCACACGTGGCATTGGTAGGGATATGGTTGGCCGGCTTGCCGGTAGCGGACACGCCATTGTGACATTGGGCACAGCTCCCCGGCAGTGCAAGTGCATGACTAAAGGTGGCCGGGAGCCAAATCCGCACGGAGTGACAAACATCGCACTGAGCAGCAGTTACGATGTGATTGCTGGGCTTACCCTCGGACATGAATCCATTGTGACAGCTGTTACATAGCTGCGGCGTACCGCTAATGCCTAACCTGCTATGGTCGAAACGCACCACCGTCCACACGCTAGACCGGTGGCACTGATCACATTCAGCGTTAGTTGGTATATGGTTGGGGGGCTTGAGCGATACCGTGATGCCTCTGCCGCCAGAGTGGCAAAACTGACATTGGGTCGGGGTTCCTTTGAACATGCCCTTGATGTGACACGACTCACAGGCAACACGGGTGTGAGCGCCGGTGAGCGGGAAGCCGGTTCGCACATGATCGAAGTTCTGCGGCGTCTCTGGCGTAGCTTGCTGGGCAGACACCTGCGGAACGGACAGCACCAAAGCACAAAGCGCCCAGCCGACAGCAATACCGCAAAGCATAGGGGTACTACGACTCACGCTAGATCTTCGCCTTTAACGGCCATTCACAAACCGTGTTGCTTTACCTCGCGACTGGGCATCGGCATCGATCCATGAATCCAGCACAAGACCGTTGTCGGGGTCACTCAACACGCGAATCAGATTCGCACCAAGTGGCCCCGACAACCTTGGCTTCAACGCACCGTCGCGCTTAGGTCTACCCTGTCCAGGGTTCAACATCGGGTGATTGTTCGAACTATTGGCGACACCGGATTGCTCGACAATACGATCCAGATCATAGACCACGTTGTTAAGATTGAAATTGGCGGCCGGCGCGCCGTCCTGACAGTAATGTCGATTCGCATTATCATCCAATGGATTAACGGGGCATCCATTCTCATCAAGCATGAACAGCCCTGACCCTAGGCCGCTCACCATATGGACCCATAAGGGCGAGTTAAGTTGGTTACCCGGATTCTTGCCGATGTGGTCTCGTAGCAATTGAAAATCTAAATCGATAAGCCGATTGTTCTTTATGGCGTCCCGGAAATCGCGGTAAGCCTGCTTACCGAACGCTGCCAGGCCGCCGTCGGTCAGGTGGCATGCTACACAATAGCGTGGCCCTTCGTTACTCGGCTGCACGCGGCCGCGGATGGAATGCGACATCATGACGTTGTGGCCAAGCGCCCCAAATGTACCCCTGCCTTGCACGCCCGGGTTATTGCCATTGGCATTACGATCAGAAAACGCAAACACGCGTGACTCCACGCCATTCAAGTCCGTGTAACGGAAGAACGTGGTCGTGTTCGGACTGATTTGACTTATCTTGTTGTGGGCATCGATACCGAGTTGAAAAGGCACCGGCGTTTGATACACAAAGTCGGCGTTCGCCTGATTAAAGACAATACGTTCACCGGTTATGTTGCTAAAGAAGAAGTCGTTCGGATCATCGTTATATTCACCGCCGAGATGACAGCCAATACAGCCGCCGGTCCAAGCGGCATGACACGCAGTGCAATTCATCTCATCGGTGTGGCTAAAACCGCCAGTCACTAAGTTAGGGTCGTCTTGCTGCGGCCCAATACCGGTGGCAGAACTACCATCTGCACGACCCATCGCGTACGATGCTAGCGCATTGTAGACAGGCTGATTCGCGAACGGGTGAATGACCCCCGAATCGACAATGGTATCCCTGGTTTGTGGTATGTAATGGCGCTGTCCATCGAGACGACTGACCAGGTAGTACTCATCTCCGGTTTCCTTGGTCACATGGCGTAACGCATTGCCTTTCTTGTCCACCGCACACTGTGCCGCCGTGCCTTCATAGGTGACACAAGATGTCGTTTGTGCGTAGGCATCGATACCACCGTGACAAACCTCGCAACTAATCGCCACCTTTTGTTCCTGCCGACTAAGGATTTCACTTTCGTTGTCGTTGCCACCGTGCAGGCCGAAGCTTCCGTGACAATCGATACAGCCGAGACCCGCTTCGTAGTGGACATCGGGCGGCGTATCGTCGCGGCCATCACCATCATAGTCTTCGAACAAGATGTATTGGTCGGCGATACGACCGTTAAAGGTCTGATTGCCGACGTTGGGATCGAATAGACGTGTATCATTGGCCGTATTCTGAAAWGTCACCGGCCGCGCTGGATATTGAAATCCATTGGCTAGATCGGCATTCTGATCGAGGCGAATGCCCCAATATTGCATCACGGTTCTATTAGAGCCTTGGTGACATCCGGCGCATGTATAGTCATCGATGCCATGAACGAACTCACCGCTTGGCAGCGTCTTGGCCACGCTTCGAATCAGGTGTCGGCGAATATGCGGTCGCTCGGGTGCGGCGATGGCGTCGGGATTGGCTGGCTCATTTTTATTTACCTTGGGATCGCCTGAGCGGCTACGTCCGTCCAAGCTGTATCGCATGTGGCAAGCGGTACAACCTGAAGAGCGGAAATCGCCATAACGATTGTTGGCGCCAGCGCTGCCGAGGTGGCAATCGCCACAGGTAAACGCCACCTGCTCGTGATACAGATTGGCCAATGCCGAATTGGGCTTGACCGAGTTGTCTTGCCGGAGGTCATTGGGCAGATTGACTGAGCTGTAGAACGGGTTCTGATATATATCGGCGCCACCAGTGTTTCCAAAGACACTAAAGACCGGGAATTCAAGTAACCGTTGAACGGCGCCGACGGTGGCGGACGGCGCATTCGGGTTTTGCACGGCCCGGAAGCTTAGATCGGCTGCCGTCTTCTCATACAGGTTGGCGTTTTCGGATATTGCATTGTCGATTCCGAGGGCATAGGTCGCGCCGGAGAATATACCGGTCTCGGTACCTATTGGGCTGCGCGCCATCCATTCAGCGTGTTTACTCGCGGGCGAACTCAGCGCCTTGGGACCGTGGCACTCGCCGCAGCTCCTGAATTCCTGCACAACTCGCAGGTCGCCAGGATTGATAAATTGCAGGTAGTCTAAGGCAGAGTATGTTTTTCCATTGCGTTGGTAGTCAGGGAACTTATCAATGCCGGTTAACGTCAAGGCATTGAAGTAGGCAACCGGGTCGTTGATTTGATTCTGATCGTCGCCGAGTTGCGGTGGTCGTGGCACATGGGCCAGGCTTTTACGGCTCGCCTCACCATCGCCACCGTGACAGCTGGTGCACTTGATGTTCGTCGCACCCGTAAATGGATGTGGGTTCTCCAAACCGGATCCGGCGTAGTCATTTAAGGTCGAGCCGTTGTGACAGGACATGCACGACTCCGCCGGCCCCGGTGGCTCCTCATCTGGTGGCGGATCAACGATGATGATCGGCGGACCGTTGGCACCATTTTCAGCGACTTTGTCTGAACTATCTACGGTACAACTAGAAAGTAAGAACAGGATTGGAAGAAGGAAAACGAGTGATCGGGCGCGCCCAGGCTTCAGTAAGACGTCTGGAACCCAGCGCCACGGATGGACGAGGCGAATGTGAGCACACCGACAATAGAACTTCATGCAATCCCTCGGTGTAGACCCCCACTCGGCGCTTTTGCGTTTTTACGCTCGGCGTTAACGATGTTTTACATAGATCACGCGCAGTTAGCAACTTCCAAACGATACACGCCGGTACCAAACAGACTAATGGCAATAAGTGGTAGTCGATGCCGATAAGCGGCAATGATATTTTCTATCTTCTGGTAACAAAAAAGGCGAAAGGAACGACACCAGCAACAGAGAAAATCCAAAAACTTAAACCGTTAATCGTGACCGACGAACGGTGTTTTTAGTAGAACGTATAACGGTCGGCAGTTTTCATCCTTTGGTCTGGATGTATCTCCAATTTTCTTGCAAACAGTGTAAATATACATTCTCTTTAGTTAAGGTTTTGTTTAATGCTTACGTCATCACATCTTAGGGTAACGAAGAATGCACATTTCTTGGCGCAAGATTTCTAGATCTCCGGTAGTTCTACTGTTCTCGGGCCTGTTAATCGGCATGGTTTTTACGACATTGGTGTTTATTGATAACGTGTCCACTGCACCATCGGATCCAGTGTTTAACATGCTGTCGGGCTCTGCCGGGAGTTCGCCAGCGCATGCGAATCTTGCATCGACCACTACCTCGTCGAGCAGCGCAGAAATGCCCAAGGCAGCAAGCCTATCTGCGTTACTCCCGCGTCTCGAGGCCAAGGTAGTTGCCGAGCCCGATGACGCAAATCTACAGATTCTGTTGGCAAGGACCTATCTTGAGCTGGATCAGAAGGAAAAGGGCAAACAACTCTTGGATAGGGTTCAGCAACGATTCCCCCAAAATCAACATCTTCCGTTTCTCCAAGCCAAAATACTTATGGAAAGCGTGGATACGGCTGATCTACAGAAAGCAGTATCGCTACTTGAAGAAAGCGTCCGCCGCCGCCCCGCCGCCGGCCATGTTGCGCGCCTATACCAGGGGCGAACCCTGATCCGGCTAGGCAAACAACAACAGGCTATCAACTTGTGGCGCGATTATATTGCAACATTACCATCGGATGACCAACGCCGATCGTTGTTGGAAGCCGAGTTGGAAAAGTTGGCAAATGCTTCCTAGTTAACGATGGGTCAGCAAGAAGCGATACTGCGCTCAGAATACGCGGATGATCTGGAGGCCGTCGAAAAACCGGGCAGGATCAAGTCCGCGTTGTGGTTTCTGTTGGTGTCAGTACTACTGTTGGCGGCGCTGTGGTTCGCCAGCACGCAGACTGAGTACACACCCGGATCTGATTTAGGTTACAACCTTGGTCTTGTTGGCGGCGTCGCTATGTTGCTTGCGCTGCTATATCCAGTGGCCAAACGTGTGCGCTTCATGAACACGTGGATGCACATGGGACACTGGTTCACGGTCCACATGCTTCTCGGCACTGCTGGACCAGTTCTAATTATGTTTCACTCCAAGTTCGTGCTCGAATCTATCAACGGCACGCTGGCGTTTTGGTCGATGTGTTCGGTGCTACTAAGCGGTTTCATCGGCCGGTATCTCCATACCAAACTCCAGTACCGTCTCCAGCACCGACATAACTTTCTTCAAGGTTTAAAAGAAAAGATGGGCGTAGCGGCGGAGGCGGCACGTTCAAAGTTCCGTTATGTACCAGAAATCGATGAACGTCTGCACGTGTTTGAAGTGAGTGTACTAACGCCCGCAGAAGGTCTGCTTTCCAACCTTTGGCTTTTCTTGGTGTTGCCATTCCGATTCGAGTGCACCTATCTGTTGGCATGTCAGGATATCAAAAGAACAGTCAACAAACGGGCACAAAAAAAGAAATGGAATCCGCGCAAAACGCGGCGGCGCATCTTCTATGGCAAGACGATGGTCCGAGCCTATTTGGAGGCGGTCCGATCGGTAGCGCGAGCCAGTGCTTATGAAAGACTTTTTGCCTTGTGGCACTTGGTGCATATCCCCTTGTTGTTTTGGCTTGCAATAACAGGTGCGATCCATGTTCTTGCCGTGCATATGTACTAGCCGGACGGAAGACGATGCCTGTCACACGGATTACCGCGCTACTGGTGGGTTTGTATGGTCTCGTGGGGCTGCTCTCATTCGTGTTGGCGGACCTTGGACCCCTAAACGCGTTGGTAATGCCGGGCAAGCTCAGCGAAGCGCATGCGAAACTTGAAGGTGAATGTCGTAATTGTCACACAGCGTTTAAGAAATCTGCGCAGTCAGAATTGTGTTTGGACTGTCATGATCACCTGGCAGTAGCAGAAGATATTGCCAGCGGAAGAGGATTTCATGGGCATATCGAACAACGGCAATGTAATGCCTGTCATAAGGAGCATAAAGGGCGTCGCGTGAACCTTGCCCCGCTAAACAAGCAGACGTTCGATCATGACTTCACCGATTACCCGCTCCATGGTGCGCATGCCGACCCAACCGCGAAGTGTGAAGATTGCCATAAGCGCGGCCTAAAATATCGAGATGCACCATCCAACTGCTACGCCTGTCACAGGAGTGATGATGCGCACAATGGCAGCCGCGGCAAGGAATGTGTCAATTGTCATATCGAAGACAGTTGGAAAGAAGTCCATTTTGACCACAGTGCAACAGGCTTCCCGTTAGTAGATAAACACCGTCTTGTGAAGTGTGAGAGTTGCCACGCAGATGAACGCTACAAAGGCACACCAAAAAACTGTTACGCATGCCACAAAGCCGATGATAGGAAACGGGGCCACAAGGGAAGATTCGGCACCAAATGTGGGGCCTGTCATACACCCGAAGACTGGCAGGTTTCTATCTTCAATCACCATAGGGGCACAAAATTTCCTCTGCACGGAAAACATCGGACAGTCAAATGCACTGCGTGCCACAAAGGTATCCTTTACAAGGAGAATCTTCCCAAGAACTGCCTCGGATGCCACAAAAAGGATGATGTGCACAGAGGCCAAGAAGGCAAGAAATGCGAAAAATGTCATAACGAAAGCTCATGGACTCGTAAGGTTTTCTTTGATCACGGCCTAACCCGCTTCCCACTGCTAGGCGCACATGCGAGATTACGGTGTAAAGACTGCCACAAGGAACCGACATTCAAAGACGTTCGCATTGAATGTGTCTCGTGCCACTCGCGCGATGATACACACAAGCGTCGCTTGGGTTCATTGTGCGAGCAATGTCACAACTCTCGAGACTGGCGTGAATGGGACTTTGATCATAATCAAAGAACGAAATTCCATCTTGATGGCGCGCACCAAGGACTCGACTGCCATGCGTGCCATAAGAAACCGGTAAACAAAAGAATCAGCCTTGCGACCGGTTGTGTTAGTTGTCACAGCGCAGATGACGTACATCGGGGCGCGTTCGGTCGCTTTTGCGAACAGTGCCATACGACCACGTCATTCCATGAGATCGAAAAAGTGCTTGGAACCATGCAGTAGAAATCTTTTTCGGGTGGGGGAGGAGCAAGAATGAGTGCCGCCTTACAGTAGGATCGCACTAAACGTAAGAGTATCTGCGTACCACACGCCGTTTCTGCTGCTCTTGGTATTTCCCCCTTTTCCTGTGGCCGCTCAGGATAGCCTGCTTCTGTCCGTTGTTGCCAACCAACAAGCGCCTGGGCAGCAAGGGGTTGCCCAGACTTTACCAGATGGTAACGCATCCGGTAGTCGCTCCATAGCAATCCCCACGACATACCTAGCGTCGACGGGCTTCGATCATAGCGCAGTGCTGCCCAGTACGTGTGACGTCTGTCACAACAACGCGGTGACTACAGGTAAGCCGATCAATCACATCACCACTGATGCTGCTTGTGATGCCTGCCACACTACTCGCGCATGGCTACCGGCAACGTTCGAACACAACGTCGTCAGTCCCGGGAGTTGTACCGCTTGTCACAATGGTGTGACCGCTACCGGGAAACATACTGATCACATCGCAACGTCGATCGTTTGTGACAACTGTCACCGGACTAGTGCATGGAGGCCAGTCACATTCAACCACAGCGAGGTAACAGTGGGCACATGTACTGATTGCCACAATGGCGCCAATGCACCCGCGCAGCCGGCAAAACACATTCCAACCACCATCTCATGTGACGCCTGCCACCAAACACGTGCGTGGCTACCGGCGACATTTGACCACAGCATTGCCACGACCACAGCATGTGCATCCTGTCATGACGGTGTAGTCGCATCTGGTCAACCTATTGATCATTTTTCAACTACCCGCACATGCAACAGCTGTCATAACACCGTTAACTGGGCATCCGCCGCTAGCTTTCGCCATAGCTCATTGCTCTTCCCAGGCGAGCACATCGATGTGACATGTGCCAACTGTCACACCACAAACACAGCTGCTGCTAACTGGAAGGTTGGAATCTACAAGCCAGATTGCGCAGGTTGCCATAGCGATGATTACGAGCCGCAATACCATGTCAAGACCATCAATCCCTCGACAATCTTCTACACAATCAATGAGCTGACAGATTGTGCCAGCAGTTGCCATGAATACGTCGATAACTCATTCGTAAGCATCCGGCAAACACGCATTGGGCGCCATCGGCCGAGAAGTCAATGGTAGACATGAAAAAACGATTCTTAATCGCTATATTGCTTAGCATACTATCGGCTCCCATCCTACCACCGCCGGTGATGGCTCAGGTGTTGGAAAGTGTAGAGGTCAGCGATCAAGTCAGTGGTGGGGTAATCAATGCAAACTTCACGGTTCCTGTTCAGTATATAAAACACTTTCCGAGCAAACCCACTAAGATATTACAGATCTATCTGCGCCTTACCGGTGACGCTGCGACAGACAACCGAGACTTGGTCGAACGCCGCGCTGTGAGAGCACCACCTGGTAGCACAATTCCGTTACTCGATGTCATATACAAGGGTGATGGCATTGACGGTCCTCACTTAGTGATGCGGTTCAGTAAACCGGTCAGCGTAAGAGTCAGTCAGGATAAGGACAATCGTAGCGTGCAGATTGCGATACCGGGTACTGGCCCCGAACTCGCTATGCCGTCATTGCCCAAGGTTGTACAAACGCCACCGCCTCCTGAAATCGTACCGTCACCGGCTTCGCCGCGAAGCGGTGAGCCGTCGACCCAAAGGAAAGCGCCTAAGAAACCATCGACGATCATCAAAGCAGAAAACCGTTACGCAGTTACCCTGGCGATGTCTTTCGATTCCGATGCCGATATTGCTAACGTCCAGGAAAATCTAAGCGAGTTTAGCGATTACACCGTCTATCAAATAACCTCAACTCTATTTGGTGTAGAGGTGTATCTCCTGCGGCTGGGGTTCTTTGCTACGCCAGAAGAGGCCGAAGTGATCAAAAAGAAGGTTCGGGCAAAGTATCCAGTCGCCTGGGTCACGCTCATC
>LXTK01000157.1 GCA_001643475.1 Proteobacteria bacterium SPGG2
CAAAACCATGTCGGTATCAGCGGTGGAACCGGCGGTCCGCGCCGGGCAGATGGAGTTTGGCGAAAATACGATTCAAGACGCGCGCACCAAGATTCCCCGGTTCGAAGGCCGCGGTCTCACGTGGCACTTTATTGGCCATCTGCAAACCAACAAAGTCAAATTTGTTCCAGGCCAGTTCGCCTGGGTACACTCTATTGATCGGTTTGACCTGGCAGCGAAACTGTCGCGTCATGCACAACGGGCTGGAAAACAGATCAATGGCCTTATTCAAGTAAACGTGACGGGTGAATCTGGCAAGCACGGCACAACACCCAAAGATGTGTTTGCCTTGATCGAGCAAATCTTAGAGGCTGAACTTGCTGGCGTGGCGTTACGCGGACTGATGACGTTGGGAGCTTACACCGCCAACGAATCGGAGTTACACGATGGGTTCGCTCAGTTACGACAACTACGAGACAATTGCGCCGAGCGCTTTGTCCTAAAGGGATTTACGGAGCTCTCAATGGGGATGACTAACGACTATGCGATAGCCATCGCCGAAGGTGCAACGTTTGTGCGCGTCGGTACCGCGATATTTGGCGAGCGTAAAAAATAAACGTCAACTAATCCAAGTAGGTCAGGATGGGCTGCTGCCAACACCCGCTTCTTCCAGTATGCGAGGAACGAGCCGTTCGCGGCCGATCGGCATGATGTGAATTCCTCGACAAAGCCCCCTTAGCGCCTTGATCGTCCGAGCCGCGATAGTGGCACTCGTGTTGTCCGGCTCGACAGCATCGTCGATCTCCCGGATGAGCGCGTCCGGAACATGAATGCCGGGAACCTTAGCGTTTAAATACGCCGCCATCTTTGCTGATTTCAAAGGAATAATCCCCGCAAGAATAGGTACGTTAAGAGATTCGGTCTGTTTAACAAATTTTTCAAATGCGCCAGGGTCAAAGATTGCTTGGGTTTGAAGAAAATCAGCCCCGGCTTCGATCTTCTCTTCCATTCGCTTGATCTCATCGGTGATATTAGTTGCCCCGGGATTCACTACCGCGCCCACGCAAAATTTCGGCGTGCCGTTAAGCGCGTTACCTGTGAGATCAGTACCATTTTCGAGCGCACGCGCGGCTTCGATAATCATCGCTGCATAAACGTCAAATACTGGCTTTGCTTCTGGGTGATCTCCGTAACTCGGTGGATCGCCGCCCATAACAACGATATTGTTGATCCCGAGCACGGCCGCGCCCAGTAGATCCGCCTGCAACGCGATGCGGTTACGGTCGCGCGAAGTCACCTGCACTATCGACTCGATTCCTCTATCATGCAACATATGCGCGACCGCCATCGGTGCGACTGACATTCTCGCGTTGTGTGAATCCGTTAGATTAAACGCGTCAACGTAATCTCTTAGGCGATCTGCTACTTCATACAGTTTGGTTAAGTCGGTACCTTTCGGTGGGTTGAGTTCACTGGTTACGATAAACGCCTTAGACTTCAAGGCTGTGCTAAACGTGGTCAATCGATGCTCCTGACTAATTGATGAGGAATGCCGATCCGATGATTCTTATAGATAAGGAGCGGCTTGTCTAGCGTCATCGTCTCCGTTAGCAAGCTCGATGCGTCCCAACCCCCGTTTGGAGACCAAAACTCAGATGCCTTATAATTTGTCGCTTTCTACCAATATCAATCACAACAATGAATGTCCGTATTACCCCTATTCTGATCTCAATAGATCGAAACAAGGGCGCAGCCTCAAAACGAGGTTGAGTACTGCTACCTGATGTTTCCAATTGAGTTGGTGCGGAACGTGAAGAGAACCTTGCGATAACGTTACTTGGAGAGCCATTCATGAATGAAATCCAACAGGTGATTGATCAAGCCTTCGAGCGTAGAGGCCAAATCACGCCAAGGACGGCTGAAACACACGTGAAGGATGCAGTCTTGGAAGCCATCGAGCTGCTTGACAGTGGTAAGGCTCATGTAGCGACAAAATCGAACGATACTTGGGTCGTTAATGAATGGTTAAAAAAAGCGGTGCTGCTGTACTTTCGTATCGAAGACAATAGCCTTATCAAAGGCAGCTTTACCAATTACTACGACAAGATTCCCTCTAAGTTCGTGGACTACAGCTCGCGCAGCTTTCGTGAGCGCGGTTTCCGCGTTGTGCCACCGGCTACGGTTAGATATGGCGCATATGTTGCGCCTAGTGTGGTGCTAATGCCTAGCTACATCAATATCGGCGCCTATGTCGACGAAGGAACAATGGTCGACACCTGGGCAACAGTAGGCTCATGTGCATTTATTGGCAAAAACGTACACCTATCAGGTGGGGTTGGCATAGGTGGCGTGCTTGAGCCGATTCAAGCTGCCCCGACCATTGTCGAGGACAACTGTTTTATCGGTGCGCGCTCGGAGATCGTAGAGGGTGTGGTCGTAGAAGCAGGGTCGGTAATTTCAATGGGTGTTTATATAGGTCAAAGCACGAAGATTCTCGATCGTGACAGCGGTGAAATCATATATGGTCGGGTACCGGCCGGTTCTGTCGTCGTATCGGGAACATTACCGGCAGCGGACGGTAGTCACGGATTATATTGCGCTGTCATCGTCAAACGCGTAGACGAAAAAACACGCGGCAAGATCAATATCAACGAACTTCTAAGGAACATTTAGCGTAGCTCGATCCATGGAGAAGACAGCTGAGCTAACAATGGCGTTGATGGCACGTCCATCGGTGACGCCGAATGACGAAGGGTGCCAGGACCTCATGATAGAGCGTCTTAGTCCTCTTGGCTTTGAAGTAGAGCGTCTGCGATTTGGTGAGGTCGATAACTTCTGGGCCCAGCGGGGACAAGATGCACCGCTGGTAGTCTTTGCTGGTCATACGGATGTGGTGCCAGCTGGGCCCGGCGATATGTGGGATAGCGATCCGTTTGTCCCGGAAATACGAGATGGCTACATCTATGGACGCGGCGCTGCCGATATGAAGGCCTCGCTGGCGGCGTTTGTTGTTGCAATCGAGGAATTCATTGAACGACATCCGCAACACAACGGGTCGATAGGCCTGCTTATCACTTCCGACGAAGAAGGCATCGCAACCGACGGCACCGTCAAGGTCGTTGATTGGCTCAACCGTCAGGGCAAGAAAATCGACTATTGCATTGTCGGCGAACCCTCCTCTGTGAGCGCGATCGGTGACACCATAAAAGTGGGTCGTCGGGGCTCGTTGAACGGCATCCTCACCGTCCATGGGGTACAGGGCCATGTCGCTTACCCAGATCTTGCCAACAACCCGATTCATGCCATCGCTCCCATCCTCGCGGAGTTGGTGGCGGCCGAATGGGACCAAGGAACAGCGGACTTTCCGCCCACTAGCTTTCAGATTTCCAATATCCACGGGGGCACGGGGGCTGATAACGTGATCCCATCAACGTTAGAGATCTTGTTCAACTTCCGTTATTCACCGGCCGTGACCACGGCCGAGCTTTGTCAGCGCGTAGAGGCCAGCCTGCGCCGACATGGTATCGACTACAGCTTAGATTGGCGTCGCTCTGGTAACCCGTTTTTGACCAGCAACGGCCCCCTCGTTGAGGCGATCTCCAGTGCGGTGCAAACACAACTCGGCGTTGAGCCCAAGCGAGCCACGACCGGCGGCACCTCGGATGGGCGATTTATTGCACCGACGGGGGCCCAAGTGGTCGAGCTTGGGCCCATAAACAAGACCATCCACAAGGCCAATGAGCGGGTCCGCCTGCAGGATCTGCCACGGTTGGCCCAAGTCTACACCAAGGCGTTAGAACTTTTGCTGGTCGAAAAAGACTAATTCGGCTTTAAATCAACATATTATAGGCTATAATTCAATCTCGTTCTTATCAGGCCGACGCCATCAAACCCTTAGCGCCAATGGCTATAATAATGATCAACCTAGCCTACGGTGCATAAATGAGACAAGCGGGATGTTGAAGCGGGACTGGTTTCTAGGCCTTATTCTCTCCTTAGCATTCGCCGCCGCCACCTTGTCCGGCGTTGCATTTCTACAGAATATGGAGCGCTTGGCCTACGACACTGGCGTCAAACTCACGCCCAGTGATGCGGCTGCGACCAAAGAAATTGTCATCGTCGCCATTGACGACGATAGCATCGAGGAAATCGGTCGTTGGCCATGGCCGCGTAACATTTTGGCGGACATGATCACCCAACTCTCCGAGGCGGGCGCCAAAGTCATAGGGCTACAGATATTCTTGTCAGAACCGCAGACCGATCCAGGCCTAGCCTATTTCCGCGAACTGCGGGAGTTCATGGGCAAAACCGAATTTCCACCGGAAGCGGTACCCCAAGTATTTAAGATAAAGGAATTCATCAACCGCGTTGAACAAGAGCTCGATGCCGACCGCAGACTTGCCGAGGCCATACCAAACGCGGGCAACGTATTGATGCCCATGTTCTTCAATGTGCAGGTACCACTGGGTAACCCCGATGCCGATCCCCCTGAGTTCATTCAGCGAAACCGCTTGAGCAAGATTGTCATTCGCCCAGAGTTGCACGGCACTCCGAGGGAGACCGACAAGATTGAGCTTGCACCGTTAGCGGTCTTCGGCGACCAGACAGCGGGGATTGGGCATCTTAATCTGTTTCCTGATGTCGATGGCGGCATACGCAGAGAGACCCTTGTCCTCAAACACTACGAAAACTATTACCCGTCACTTACCTTGCTACTCGCGGCACGTAGCCTCAATCTCGAGGCAAAAGACATCACCGTTTACTTGGGCGAAAGTGTCAAACTCGGACGTTTACTAATAAATACCGACGCAAACATGGGCATGCTCACAGGCTTTTACTCCACCGAGGGCGACGAAGAAGCGTTTTCCATCTATTCCTTTCACCATGTTCGTGACGGCGCGCTCGATGCCTCTGCTTTCAAAGACAAGATCGTGCTGATCGGTCCAACCGCCAAGGGCGTCGGCAGCACCCGTGTGACGCCCGTTTCGTCAACCATGTCCGATGCAGAGCTCACCGCCAATGTCATCGCCAGTATTCGTAACCAACATTTTTATATCGAACCGGAATGGACTGAAGCGGCCGTCGCCGCTATCTTTGTTGCCGTCGCGTTATATCTCATGTTCGTCTTACCTAATCTGGGCGCTGCCCTCGCTGCGATCGTGTCCCTGTTCCTATTCCTGGGCTTGCTGGGTGCCGAACAGTATATGCTGATCGACAAGAAGGTCTGGTTGCAAACCGTGCCACCGGCACTACTTTTGCTAGTCGGGCATATCGCGCTAACTACAAAACGTTTTTTTGCCACTGAGCGTCAAAAGAAATCCGTCGAAACGGATGCAGCGCAGACGAACCGCATGCTGGGCCTGTCCTTCCAGGGACAGGGCCAACTCGATATGGCCATGGACAAGTTTCGCCGGCTACCGGTCGATAAGTCAGTATTAGAGCTAATGTACAATCTTTCGCTCGATTTCGAGCGTAAACGTCAATTCAACAAGGCCGTGTCGGCTTACAACTATATTCTTGAACACGATCCGAAGTTCAGAGACACGAATGAACGCAAACAGCGCGCCGAAACGACGGAACGCACAATTACGCTTGGCGATCGGCACATGACCTCCGGGGGCACGCTTATTTTGGACGGTGTCGATCAAAAACCCACGCTCGGCCGTTACGAAGTCGAAAAAGAGCTGGGCAAGGGGGCAATGGGTACTGTCTATCTTGGTCGCGATCCGAAAATCAATCGCGTAGTTGCCATAAAGACCATGGCATTGTCTGACGAATTCGAAGAGGAAGAATTAGCAAAGGCAAAAGATCGATTCTTTCGTGAGGCGGAAACCGCCGGTCGATTGAGCCATCCCAATATCGTGACCATATACGATGCCGGTGAAGAACATGACCTCGCCTATATCGCCATGGAGTTTCTGCACGGCAAGGATCTTACGCATTTGACTAAGTCTCAAGGGCGTCTGCCTGAAGCGTGGGTCTTAGATCTGATCGCAAAAGTGGCCGACGCGCTCGATTATGCGCACAAGCAGGACGTGGTCCACAGAGACATCAAACCAGCCAATATTATGTACGACGAGGAGAGCAAGAGCATCAAAGTGACTGACTTTGGGATCGCCCGCATTACGGCTTCCAGTCGAACACGGACTGGGGTTATCCTCGGCACTCCGTCTTATATGTCACCGGAGCAACTGGCGGGAAAAAAGGTCGATGGCCGATCAGATCTCTTCTCGCTGGGGATAATGATGTACGAGTTACTTGGTGGTGAGCAGCCTTTCCGCGGTGAGACTATGGCAGCATTGATGTTTCAGATTGCCAATAACAAACATCCGGATATTACGCGACTGTGCCCTGACCTTTCGCCCGGTGTCCGGCCTATAATAGATAGGCTACTGGAGAAGGATGTAGAAAAACGATTTCAGACTGGTGGTGAGCTCAAACAGGCTATCATTAATTGTATGAACTCGACAGTACAAAGCGGGTAATGCATATGGCCGACCTAGCAATAGCCGGTAGCACCGATCCAGGCATGATACGGCCTAACAATGAGGACCGTATCTCGACGACGCCTGAGCTGGGGCTTGCTGTTGTTGCCGATGGTATGGGCGGTCACCAAGCGGGTGAAGTAGCGAGCGGCATGGCTGTAGATGTGGTCACACGACACTTGATTAATGTCTTTTCGCGTGACACCCCACCAACCGACGAAGAAATAGCTGATCAGTCATCTGTCGAACTCAGGGCAGTCGGTGAAGCTATTGCGCTGGCCAATACGGCGATATTCGAACTTGCCCAATCGAGCCCGAACTGTTCTGGCATGGGTACCACAGTTGTAGTTACTCTGTTTCACGAAGACAAGGTATGCATCGGGCACGTGGGTGATTCTCGACTGTACCGATATCGCAACGACACGCTAGAGCTGATAACCGAAGATCACTCGCTCGTGCAAGAACTGGTAGCACGCGGATTGATCACCCCGGAAGAAGCACGCAATTCAGTAAATAAGAACCTGGTCACGCGAGCGCTGGGCATAGAACCTACGGTTGAGTCACAATTAACTGAGCAAACCCTTCAGGACCAGGACATTTACTTGCTTTGTTCGGATGGGTTAAACGACGTGCTACCGGACGACGTCACCGCCCAGTTACTCAAGGATCATGGAGGCGATTTGCAGGCGGCAGCAGATCGATTGGTGGCTCAAGTCAACGCTAGGGGTGGCCCTGACAATGTATCTATCGTACTTGTGCGTACAGGAGATCAGTTCCTAAGAGATGCGGAAGCGATAGCTAAGCTGTTTAGAGAAAGCAATGGCTAATAAAACTAGTTCCACGCATCCTTGCGATTTCTTTGCATAACGGGGTAGACGGAGAGATGGCAAAAGTTATTCTTACATATAACAAAAAAGTGTTAGATACATTCGAGTTGGACCAAGGTGACATGAAAATCGGCCGACGTCCCGACGTAGATATTACTATCGATAGCATGGCGGTCAGTGGCGAGCACGCCAACATCTTTACCATCGGCGAGGACTCGTTTATTCAAGATCTAGGTAGCACCAATGGAACTTTCGTTAATAATAAGAAAATTACCAAACATCACCTCAAGCATGCCGACATGATAATGATTGGCAAACACAATTTGAACTATGTTAATGAAACACAAGCCAAGGTCGCCTCGGTTCCCACTGAGGATTTTGCCAAGACGGTAATCATCGCCCCGCCCTCGGCCCCGGAAGACGCTGGCGTTCCGCTGAAGGCAGCGCTCTATGTGCTCAGTGGCCCTAGTAGCGGCAAGCGTATCGAGGTGAGCAAACGGATCACGAACCTCGGTAAGACTGGAAAACGCTCGGGCACCATCACGCGAACCGATGATACCTTTGTTCTCGTGGCTGGCGACACAACAGATCTTCCCAAACTAAACGGGCGTCTCATCGCCAGACGTGGCGCCAAGTTGAAAGATGGCGACGTTATTGAAGTATCCGGAACGCGCTTGCAGTTTCAGCTCAAATAAACGTACTATTTGGCTAGTCCGAGATCTATTGCTTTAGTATTTCCAGTACTTCCGCCACTCGTTTGACTGCGATAACCTCGATCCCGACGTCAACATTTTTCGGCCGGTTGGCGGCCGGAATCAAGACACGTTTAAAGCCGAGTTTGGCCGCTTCACGTATTCGATCTTGACCACGCTGTACCGGTCGCACCTCACCGGCCAAACCAATCTCTCCAAATACCACAAGATCGCGACCGGCTGGTCGGTCAGTCAGGCTCGACATCGTGGCCGCGACAATCGCTAAGTCCGCCGCCGTTTCAGTGATGCGCACCCCACCGGCAACATTTATAAACACATCTTGGTCGTAGGTCGCAACCCCGGCGTGACGATGCAGAACCGCCAACAGCATCCCTAATCTATTCTGATCGAGCCCGACACTGACGCGCCGCGGATTGGCAACATGACTTTGGTCCACTAGCGCCTGGACTTCCACCAGCAATGGTCGCGTCCCCTCTTGCGTGGCTAACACGACAGTTCCGGGCACCGCATCTCCTTGCTTGCTAACAAGCATGGCCGAGGGATTATTCACGACCCGCAGACCAGTCTCCGTCATTGCGAAAACCCCGATTTCATTCACCGCACCAAATCGATTCTTTATGGCACGAATAATTCGAAACTGACTGCTCGAATCACCCTCGAAATACAATACCGTGTCTACCATATGCTCCAAGATGCGAGGTCCCGCCAAGGTGCCCTCTTTGGTAACGTGGCCAACAAGAAACAGGCCGGTATTACTACGCTTGGCAAACCGAACCAGCTGCGCCGCTGACTCTCTGACCTGCGCCACACTACCGGGGGCGGATTGCAACAACTCCGTAAATACCGCTTGGATCGAGTCGATGACCACTACCTGCGGTTGCTCGGCCGCGGCGCACGAAAGAATCGTTTCGATATGGTTCTCGGCCAACAATTGAACCCGAGCGCCCTTAACGCCCAGCCGCTGGGCACGCAGCGCAACCTGCTGAGCTGACTCTTCCCCCGTTACATACAATACTTTTGCATCCTGGCTGATGGCAGTCAGCGCCTGAATCAGCAGTGTCGACTTCCCTATGCCGGGATCACCGCCAATAAGAACGACAGACCCCATTACCATGCCACCACCCAAGACGCGGTCGAGTTCCACCAGGCCGGTGGAAAATCGACTTGCGCCATCCACCGCCACCGTGTCCAAAGACTGGCTCGATGCCGTTGACGCCAGGCCTTGAAATCGGGTGCTACGATTTGAGTCGCTGACGGCGACGGTTTCTACCAGCGTGTTCCAGCTGCTGCACCCGGGACATTGGCCGCTCCATTTAGATGCCTGCGCACCGCACTCGGTGCAAACAAATACGGACTTCGTCTTAACGGTCATTTCTATAGATCAGCTCGAAGCACGAAGTTACAAGTACTAAGGCAACATGAGTCGTCAATTCTGCGCCAGCAATGATCAGTAATCCCACGCCTCATTCAACTATACCGACCACTCGCATCAACCACTCCTCCCAACTGGCTAACCTAAGTCTCCGCAGATGCGAGGTCCATTGCTTTGTCACTTGCTACTTCAAACTTGTTACTTGCTACTATCTCAATTCCTTAGTTAATCTGCACCCGTGGCGCGCGCTTCGGCATGCGTGCGAGCAATTCGTAGGCTATCGTCCCGGCGTGGGCTGCGATTTCCTCAACTGGCAGACCTTGTCCCCACAAGACAACCGGATCACCAACCTGTGCATCGGGTCTACCGCGTAGATCCACCGTGATCATATCCATAGAAACACGCCCAATTAACGGTACCCGTTCACCATTGACAAGCACCGGTGTTAAAGCCGAGGCCAGGCGCGGATAACCGTCCCCGTAACCGATCGCGACTACCCCGACCGGCATGTCCTCTGGGCAAACCCACTCACCACCATAACCAACACAATCACCTTTACTTCGATGATTCACGGCAATCAGCTCACTGGTAAGTGTCATCACCGGATGCAATCCTAGCTCGGCGGCGCTATGGCCTTCCACTGGGGATGCGCCATACAACATGATTCCGGGCCTAACCCAGTCGAAATGACTTTGTGGCCACGCCACTACGCCGGCGGAATTCGCCAAACTGCACTCTAACTCCAGCCCCGCCGCCAGTTGCGTGAATAGCGCTATCTGGTCGTTCGTCACCTTGTCGGTGCGGTCATCAGCCCTTGCCAAATGTGACATTAGACGGACGCGACCCACCGCATTGCACTTCTGCAGTCTCGCCAGGACATCGGGCACCTCATCAGGCACAAATCCGATGCGATTCATACCCGTATCTGCCTTTAACCAAACATCAATGGGGCTCGAGCTTTGACAGCGCTCCAACTGTTTCAACTGCACCAAGTTGTGCACCACAGACGAGAATCGATAGTGGGTAAGCAAATTCAGCTCTTGCGCATCGAAGAATCCTTCCAGTAGGCAAATAGGGTGGGCAACACCGGCATTACGCAGAACAACGCCTTCGTCGAAACTGGCCACCGCGAAGGCATGCGCCTCTATCAGGATATTGGCGATGGCAGCCAGTCCATGCCCATAAGCATCAGCCTTAACCACGGCCATGACCTTTGAGTTGGGAGCGGTCTCGCGAACTTGCTTGAGGTTGTGTCTTAGGGCTTGGGCATCAATCAGCGCGCGTACCGGCCTGGTCATCCAAAGGCCCCGTCGAAATCGCCACTGACATAATTCTCGAACTTCGTATACTGTCCTAAAAATGTAAGCCTGACCGTGCCGGTCGGCCCGTTTCTTTGCTTGCCGATAATAATCTCCGCCGTCCCCTTTTCAGCGCTGTCTTCGTTATAAACCTCGTCACGGTAAATGAAGAGAATTACATCTGCATCCTGCTCGATCGAACCAGACTCTCTTAAGTCTGACATCACCGGGCGCTTGTTTGGTCTCTGCTCCAAACTTCTATTGAGCTGTGACATAGCCATCAATGGAACATCTAGCTCCTTGGCTAGATTCTTAAGCGCCCGCGTTATGTAGGAGACCTCCGTTGCACGATTCTCATTTCCTTCCGTCGACTGCATTAACTGCAAGTAATCGACAATAATGAGCCCAAGACCATGCTCTCGTTTTAGTCGACGCGCGCGGGCACGCAACTCCATTGGCGTTAATCCCGGTGAATCATCTGTAAATATAGGCGCCTCTGAAAGCAGACTGATAGCCGATGTCAATCGAGGCCAATCCTCGTCATTTAGCTTGCCTGTACGAACTTTGTGGCTGTTGATGCGTCCCAAAGAAGCCATCATGCGCATCGCCAATTGCTGGCCCGGCATTCCCATACTAAAGATTGCGACCGGCACCCCATGACCGACCGCGGCATTCTCGGCGATATTCAGCGCCAACGAAGTCTTGCCCATAGACGGCCGCCCCGCAACAATAATCAGATCAGATGATTGCAGCCCGGAAGTCATCTCATCGAGATCAGCATAACCGGTTGGCACACCAATAATGGACTTATCGGAGCGATACAACGTATCAATGCGGTCAACCGCCGACGTCAAAAGATGCTTGATCGGCTGAAATCCACCACGCTGATGAGCCCCCTGCTCACTGATTGAGAGGATGCGAGCCTCCGCGTAGTCTAAAATCTCAACTGCATTGCGTCCTTCAGGATCGTAGACACGGTGACTGATATCACCGGTTACGCCGAGTAGGTTCCTCAATATTGAGCGCTCTCGTACGATATTTGCGTACGCACCGATATTTGCAGCGCTCGGCGTGTTTTTCGCCAACGCACCCAAATAGGCGAGGCCGCCAACATCTTCGAGTTCCCCGTTTTTTTCCAATTGTTCAGATACGGTAACAACATCAGCCGGGCTGTTTTCCTCGCATAACCTACTAATCGCCCTATAAATAAGCCGGTGCTCCTTGCGATAGAAATCATCGGCAACCAATTTGTCCGCTATTTGATCTAGCGAACGATTGTCGAGCATAAGGCCGCCCAGAACAGACTGTTCAGCCTCAATCGATTGTGGTGGGACCTTGAGGATCTCGGCCGTCGCGCCGCTTTCGGCAAGGGAATAGCTTCGCTCTTCCATCGTTTCCGCCTTCTAATTATTCAGCTGCGCCCATATGGAATGGCATGCATGTGCACAGCAAACCCAGCTGCTAGAACCTAGAGTAATGCACCCACGACACAGATTTTATCAGACAACACTGCCTGCGTGTGACACCCGCGCAATGCCCACTGAGGCGAGATATTTAGGGCAACACACGCGCTACCATGTCGACTCTCGCTACTGATACATAGATACAAGAACCCCACCGACAAGTGATCTCGAGGTGTTGGTTTTGTCCAGTTCTACCTCAAGCATACACCGGCGTATTCTTACGAGGCCGGTGAACACGCGCTGCCATTATATGTCAGCCGGTTGGTGTTGCGTACAGCGGGGCGAAGAACGGTCGTGAACTGCCGACAAAACGAGCTTGAACCTAGCGGCGATGGCCGTGGTTTTTATTAGGGTTTTACTCTTCGCCGACGATAGATACGGTAATTTTTATATCGATCTCTGGATGTAGCGTCACTGCGATCTCGTGGTCGCCAACATCTTTGAGTGGACCTGCACCAAGATGGATTTCCGACTTTTGTAGATCATACCCGGCTGCTTGCATGGCCTCCGCGATATCTAGCGTGCTCACCGAGCCGAACAGCTTGCCTTCTTCGCTGACCTTGCGCACCAGCTGCACTGACGTGCCGTCCATCTTATCAGCACGCTCACGTGCTTTTGCCAGCGCCTCGCCATGAACCTGCTCGAGCTCTGTGCGCCGGGCCTCAAGTGCTGCCCTATTCTCTTTGTTTGCAATAACAGCCCTACCATACGGAATCAGGTAGTTTCGCGCATACCCCGATTTCACCTTGACCTCATCCCCAAGATTACCCAGGTTCTGAACTTCTTCAAGCAAAATCACCTGCATGGCTTTCCTCCCGACCGACAAACAGTGTCCTGGATTCTAATGGCTATCCGAATACGGCAGTAATGCGAGATATCTCGCATACTTAATCGCACGCGCCAGTTGGCGTTGATAACGTGATTTAGTACCAGTATTTCGACTAGGGATAATACGACCGGTCTCGGTAACATACGCCTTTAGGGTCGCAAGATCTTTGTAATCAATCTCAACGACACCCTCAGCTGTGAATCGGCAATATTTCTTACGTCTAAAATAACGGGACATACCGCAACTCCTCCTTTATTTCGTATCCAATCATGATCACTCGAGAGACTCTGCCGGCGCCTCACTAGCTGGTGCCGGCTTTTCGTTCGCGTCCGACACTGCTGGCGCGGAATCATCGAGTTTACGGGCTGATTCCGGCTCGGGCAGCCTGGATTCCTCCTGCTTGTCCTTGGCCAAGGGTGAAGCCGTCGTGACCGGTCCCTTTCTTCGAATCACGAGAGAGCGCAACACGGCGTCGTTAAACTTGAAGGCCGCATCTAACTCACGCAGCGTCTCCAACGTGCACTCAATGTTCATGAGTACGTAATGCGCTTTATGTACTTTGTTGATGAGAAACGCGAGCTGCCGCCGCCCCCAATCTTCAAGGCGGTGGACGGCGCCGTTTTGGGATTCGATCATCGAGCGGTAGCGCTCGATCATGGCGGGGACTTGTTCGCTCTGGTCCGGATGGACCAGAAACACTACCTCATAATGACGCATATCTGTGCTCCTTATGGATAAAGCCTTCCGCTACCCAGCGGGCCGGTAAGGCAAGGATGTGGTCGCTACAGCATTGCAGCTTTAGCGAAAGTGCAGCGGATTCTAAACCATACATCGTGAACGGTAAATACTGAACCGTGAGCCGTAAGTCGGAAATCTCAACCCCTAAGGCACTAATGCCCGGCTCCCACCGTTCACGACTAACGAATCACGGACTTGGCGGCACCTCAAAGCCTCATACAGGCACACAGCCGTAGCCGTTGCCACGTTGAGGCTTGCGATTGACCCCAGCATTGGAATCTTTACTAACGCATCGCAATGCGCTTTTGTAAGCCTACGCAGGCCCTTTTCTTCGCCTCCCATGATCAACGCCAAGGGTCCACTCAGATCCGCCTCGAAAATTGTTGTCGTTGCTTCCTGGCTTGCCCCCACCAGCCAAATACCCGCCTTCTGGAACTGTTGCAGCACTCGAGCAATGTTGGTGACACGAAAGATTGGCACAGCCTCGGCCGCGCCGCTGGCGACACGCCGGACGCTAGCGGTGACAGATACGGCACGATCCTGAGGTAGGATTACGGCGTGCACACCGGCACCGTCGGCACATCGCAGGCAGGCTCCTAAATTGTGAGGATCTTGCACACCATCGAGCACCAGTAACAGCGGCACACCATTTAGTTTTTGCAGAAACACCTGCAAATCTCTTTCGTTGCGGGGCGACGGCAGCCGACACTGCGCCACCACCCCCTGGTGATGCACGTCGCCGGCGATTTGATCGAGTCGGTCGCGAGAGACGCGTTCTAATCTAACACCTGCCGCTTTGGCCATCTCTATCACCTCGTCCGCGCGACGGTCCGAACGCCTCTCGTTCAACCACACAACTTCGACCTGTAAATGATGACCGCGCAGTGCTTGCAATACGGTCTGCAATCCACACAGTAGTGCTTCTGTCGTCACGAGTGGTCACCACGAACATCAGAGATGTGCCCAGCGCAGTTAGTCAGGATCACCGAGACTTCTTCCTGGTCTTCGGTCCCCGACGTACCCTTCGCGCCTTATCTACGGGTTCCAAATCTATCTTAGCTTCATCAAGATCCACGCGGACTACGCGCACGCGCATGGTGTCCCCTAAACGATAACTTTTGCGCGTGCGACTACCCGACAACCGATGTTTTGCAGGATCAAAATGATAGTAGTCATTACCCAATGCGCTCACATGTACAAGGCCATCCACATAGATCTCTGTCATTTCCACAAAGATGCCGAACGATGTAACGCCGGTAATCATGCCATCAAACTCATCACCTATACGATCCATCATGTATTCCGCTTTAAGCCATCGCGCCACATCTCGGGTGGCATCATCCGCACGTCGCTCTGTCATGGAACAATGTTCACCCACTTGTCTGGCTTCTTCCTCTGATGGCCCTGGCGGTTTTTTCTTTAGGATGCGCGTAATAGCGCGGTGGACATGCAGATCAGGATAGCGGCGGATAGGCGACGTAAAATGGGTGTAGTTATCATAACCGAGGGCAAAGTGCCCAATGTTATCAGGGCTATACAACGCCTGGCTTAGACTGCGCAGTAGCGCCATCTGTATTAATGCGGACTCCGGGCGTTTGCTGACGGCTGCCAATAAGCGCGCATAATCAGACGCCTGCGGACTCGGGCCACCCGCCAATGATAATCCGAGCTCGCGCAGAAACTCGCGCAACTCAGTAAGCTTCTCGCCCGTCGGACCTTCATGTACCCGATAAGGGGCCGGGATCTTATGCTTCTTCAGAAATTCGGCGGCGCATACATTGGCCGCTAACATACACTCTTCGATAAGCCGATGGGCATCATTGCGCTCGACTCGCACGATATCGCGAATCTTACTAGTATCGTCGAATACAAAATGCGTCTCCGGCAACTCGAAGTCTACGGCCCCACGTTGAACACGTACCTGATGTAGCGCCTTGAACAGTGCATATAACTCACTTAGGTGTGGCTCTACGTGACGATACCGGCGCTTAAGCTCGAGGTCACCGTCAACCAATATTGCCGCCACCTCCCGATAGGTAAGCCGCGCATGTGAACGCATCAACCCTTGGAAAAATCGAAAGTCCCTTATTTTGCCACGCGGCCCTACTTGCATCTCACAAGCCATACACAATCGATCGGTCTGCGGATTGAGCGAACACAGGCCATTCGACAATACCTCCGGCAACATCGGAATCACCCTTGTTGGGAAGTAGACCGAATTGCCGCGTGTCTGCGCCTCCCGATCCAGTGCAGTCCCCGGCTTCACATAGTGGGCTACGTCCGCAATAGCTACGATAAGACGCCACCCCTTTTCACTGCGAGTACAGTAAACGGCGTCATCAAAATCACGCGCGTCCTCACCATCGATTGTCACTAATGGAAGATCACGCAGATCTTCGCGTCCACGCTTTGCACGACTCTCCACAACCTTTGCAAATACAGTGGTCTCGACCTGCACATCATCGGGCCAGCTATGTGGTATCTGATGCTTGCGCAGCGCCACCTCAACTTCCATGCCGGGCGCCATGTGATCCCCGAGCAGCTCAATCACGTGTCCCACCGGTTGTCGCCGGCGCGTGGGCGGGTCAACAATCTTTACCACTACGATTTGGCCTGGGTGCGCGTCTCTCTCCTCACCATCCGGCACCAATATTGCCTGACTAATGCGTTTGTCCTCGGGCACGACAATGCCAATCCGATTATCGAGAAAGTAGCGTCCAACCACAGTCTGGTTTCGTCGCTCCAGGACCTCAACGATAGACCCCTCCTTGCGTCCACGCGAATCGATGCCGCTAATAGCCGCCACCACTCGATCACCATGCATGACTTGGCGCATCTCTCTCGCCGACAGATATAAGTCATCGCTAGGCCCATCGGTAGTCAAGAATCCATAGCCATCCGGATGGCCAATAACGTGTCCCCGCACCATATCCATCTCCTGGATGAGGCCGTAACGTTCTCTTCGATTGCGCAAGATCTGACCATCTCGCTCCATGGCGCGTAAACGCCGCTTGAACGCATCCAGGGGAGACTCACCAAAAACTGCTAACTCTTGCGCAAGATCTTCCAGAGAAACGGGCACACGCCGACGCGCAAGCACACCGAGCACAGCGTCTCGCTCCGGTATGACAACGGTGTAGGTTCTGTTTTCGCGCCGCGGTTTAGGTCGTTGGTAGTTCTTCTTACGGGCTCGTCGAATTGACATAAAATTTCGCTCTCGGTACAGTGCGCGGCGGCCGGTTGGCGCCATCACTTACACGTGCGCAACCGTCGGGCTTTGCCGAGGTGGCGGAATTGGTAGACGCGCTAGCTTCAGGTGCTAGTGGGGGCAACCCCGTGGAGGTTCAAGTCCTCTCCTCGGCACCAGCATTTTCTCACAGATGCTAACTTGATTAATCCGCCTAATTCGGCGGCTAATTCGGCTTCGAGGTATCCTGCCATATGGGGCAGGAGTCTAATCTCGCTGCCCAACAGGGATTTGACCTGGGCGCGGGCACGCGCTACATCCCGTAGCGATATTTCCGCAAGATTATCAACTAATTCCTTGTAGCCGTCCACGGCACCGGGGAGAAATTCGGTCACGTTTGTCAGTTTAGGAGCTGCATTCAACGCCGCCAGCAACCTGTCACGCTCTGATACAAGCGGTACTAGCTCCCCCTTGGTGGTGGGTGTAAGAACACCTGCCTTGATGGCGTTCAGCAGATTTTCGATCTGCTTTTCGGTCTCGGCAAGTTGCCGCCTTTGCGCCTGGGTATCTGGCTACTTTTTCTCTGTCGTAAGTCGCGCAATTTCCCGCTTGAACAAAGCAAGAGCATCCGGCGTCAGTAGGTCATGCTTGATGCCCTCCAGAATCTTATCCTCCACCAGCGTACGCCGCACTTTCAGGTTGTTAGAACAGACATGGTCACCTCGGTCTTTGTGCGTGCCACACGCATAATCGCGGGCGTTGCTCATAATGAAATGTCCGCCACAAACGGCGCATTTCAGCAAGCTGGAAAGAAGGTACTTCGGCGTGCGCCCCCCGGTATTCTTGTTCTTCTTGCGCGTCTGCTCGCTTTTCTGGCGTTGCGCCTTGAACCGTGCTTGTACTCGGTCCGAGGGGAGATTAGGTACAGAAAAAGATCCTGTTAAAGAAGTCGATCTGAGATTCATTGGCGCAATGAAAAGTTAATATGACTAAAGTTACAGCCCGCTTGTTCGATAACCTTTTAACGGCTTTCTCGTGGACAAACTGGTGCGACGAAAACTATGGAAATGGAAAAAATTCTCGTCGACAGCTTAATGTCCAAGAAAGTCGTTTACACTCATCCGCACGCGGAGGTGACGGAAGTCGCTCGCACCATGCGGGACCGCAGCTACTCATGCTTGGTGGTAACCGAAAAAACCT
>LXTK01000185.1 GCA_001643475.1 Proteobacteria bacterium SPGG2
TGCGTTGTCCTTTCATCTAACACCTCGTTTCGAATCATTATAAGATCCTTAACTCGGTGTCCGGTATCGCGGGGGAAGATCACTAATGCCGCGGGCGCAGGCGACCTACAGGGACGTAGGAAGGTACGACTCCAGGGAAGGAGGAGGTAGAGTTGCGCCAGGAGCAGCAACCGAGAGCAATGCACGGAGCAATTGCCGGAATGTGCACGACTCCATGGCAAGGATTGTTCCTACAATCCCTTTGCATTTCCGCCATCCCTGGCGGTCAGATGGAGGACGACTGCAAGGCAGGGATTGTTCCCAACAATCCTTCTGCATTTCCACCGTCCCTGGCGGTCAGATGCAGGAAGGTACGACTCCAGGGAAGGAGGAGGTAGAGTTGCGCCAGGAGCAGCAACCGAGAGCAACGCAGGCGACCTGCAGGGACGCAGGAAGTTAGAGCAACGCAGGAGCAGTTGCCGGAGCGGTTGCCGAGGTAGAACCGCGTCGGGCGACCTGCAAGGCAGGGATTGTTCCCAACAATCCTTCTGCATTTCCACCGTCCCTGGCGGTCAGATGCAGGAAGTTAGGGCAACGCACGACTSCATGGCAAGGATTGTTCCCAACTATCCTTTTGCATTTCCGCCATCCATGGCGGTCAGAYGGAGGAGKTAGAACCGCGTCKGGAACAGCRGTCGAGGAGCRRTTGCYGRGANGSTGSAAGTTAGAGCAACGCACGACTGCATGGCAAGGATTGTTCCCAACTATCCTTTTGCATTTCCGCCATCCATGGCGGTCAGATGCAGGAGGTAGAACCGCGTCGGGCGACCTGCAAGGACACAGGAAGTTAGGGCAACGCAGGGAGCGGTTGCCGGAACAGCGGTCGAGGAGCAGTTGCCGAGAGCAGCGACCGAGTTGCCGAAATATCCTATCTATCGCCTAGGCGTCACCGCAGCTGAGGAATACGGGCCAACAACTCCGCTCCCAGCGTCCGTGCCATCGCCGTGCCGATTCGCTGGGCGAAACGATCGAGCAAGTTTTCCCTATGCGTGAAGTCGACGATGTCATCCGCCCCAACGACCTCGCGAGCGACATAACTGGCACTTCCGAATTCATCAATCAGGCCCATCTGTAACGCCTCATCACCAGTCCAAAACAGACCGCTAAAGGCCTCATTGGATTGGGTTAGGGCCTCACCACGTCCTTGCTTTACAACATCTATGAATTGCTGGTGAATCCTGTTTAACAGCGCCTGCGCGTGCTCGCGATGCTTGGGATGCATCGGCGAGAACGGATCCAGAAAATTTTTGTTATCGCCAGCCGTCAATAGTCGCCGTTCGATACCAAGTTTCTTCATGCCGTCGACAAACCCAAATCCATTCATTAGTACCCCAATGGACCCAACAATGCTGGACTCGTTGGCAAAGATTCTATCGGTGGCTGCTACCGCGTAATAGCAGCCGGACGCGCATATGTCGCCGATTACGGCGTAAACGGGGGTATCCGGATATTCTTTTCTAAGTCGTTGGATTTCGCGATTGATATAACTCGCTTGTACCGGACTTCCGCCAGGACTGTTCGTCCGCAGAATCACGCCCTTGGCCTTACTTTCGAATGCCTGACGTAACCCTGACACTATGTTGTCAGCACTAGCAATCGTATCAGCAGCAATAACGCCATTGAGGTCAACGAGCGCCGTGTACTTACCACTTGCCGAAGGTATACCGTCAAAGCCACTAGAAAGCGCCACCACCAAAAGGATTACGAGGTAGACCGCAAAAAATGCCCTGAAGAATATACTCCATCGACGCGCCTTGCGTTGTTCATTCAATGAGGCAAACGCAAGGCGTTCCAAAAGGGTCTGTTCCCAGTCCTGTTTTGTGTGTCCTGCTTCTTGCGATGCCGGTGGTTGGCTGTTCGTTTCAGTCATGTGCTCTACCCTGCTTAACTTATCTTCAAAACCCTCCCATCAACTGCCAAATACACCCGATCGTCGCGCTCTAGTACGCCAAGGGGAATCAGAGGTTGGCCATCGCAACGCCCGCCAGCACAAGCGCCGGTATCGGGATAATAGCAAGCACCATGGGTCGCGCATATCAGGAGATCGCCCGCCACATCGAAAAAGTTCCCTTTGCTCCAGTCGAGCTCCAAAGACTGGTGCGCGCACTGATTAACATAAGCATAGACCTTACCGCGAAAGCGAACAGCGAAAGCGGGCACGTTCTTGCCATTCAATTCCATGACGAATCGCGCCCCCCGGCCCCCGTCTGCCAGCGTCGCACTGGCGCAGATTAGGCCATTGTTACGCCCCGTTGTCATCGCTCGGCAAGGTACTATCTAGGGATTCAAGCAACATCGCCAGCTCCCGCGGCAGTGTCGACTCAATGACCCGTTTGCCCCCATCACGGGGGTGCCTGAAGGCCAGAGACTGTGCGTGTAAGAACAAGCGATTTAAGCCCAGGCGTCGAAGGCTGCGATTAAACTCCCGATCACCATACTTGGTATCACCTGCAATCGGATGGTTGATGTGGGCAGCGTGGACACGCGCCTGATGGGTGCGACCAGTTAGGAGTCTTATCTCCACGTGGGTGGCATTAGTATAAAGGCATTTAGGCGCGAACTGGGTGGCAGCATCTCGACCCGCCTGCGAAACTTCTACCTTACGCTCACCTGACCGTAGGCGAAACTTCAGCAACGGTGCCTCAACCCTCTTTACATGGTCAGTCCAACGGCCTCGCACAAGTGCCGTGTAGCGTTTGTCTATCTCGGCGTCACGCAACTGTTCATGCAACGCCAGTAACGCCGAACGGCGTTTGGCCACCAACAAACAACCGGAGGTGTCACGGTCCAAGCGATGCACCAACTCCAAAAACCGGGCCCTTGGCCGCCTGACCCGCAAGCTTTCGATTAACCCCCACGCGACCCCACTACCACCATGCACGGCGAGCCCAGCTGGCTTGTCCACCGCCAACAGATCATCATCTTCAAACAAGATCGATAGCGCCGGGGGCCGGCTCGGGCCAAGTGTGCGCCCGTCGTCGGGGGCGGATAGCCTTACGGGTGGGATGCGTATCACATCGCCGGCCTGCAGACGGTAATCGGGCGGGCAACGGCCGCGGTTGATACGCACCTCGCCTTTTCGCAGAATTCGATAGATATGATTCTTTGGCACACCTTTTAGTTTAGAAATCAAGAAGTTATCGACCCGCTGGCCCGCCTCGTCTGCTTCGATTTCACGATATTGGACCGCGCTAGTGTTTGGTTGTTTCCCAGCTCTCATGCGGGAGGATAATAACAGATTGCTGGAAGTCGCCCCGGCTGATATATTTTTAGGGCAGGGGCAACAACATTGTCACCTGCTAGAATACAGATAAGCACATACTTGTGTAATGGTTTTTCCCGGCAGCCCGCCGCATAGTGTGACCGAGCTAGCCGGGTATTTGTTGAGGAACATGGGTTTCGCGTCGCTCGCCCGTCAGAGTGGCGCACATATTTAGACGCTTCCGACTAAAGGACATGTCCACTATGCCTGGCAGGATGCTGAAAACGCCGAGCAGCGTCTTCATCAGCACCGCCCTACGGGACTCCAGTGCGTGTACGGTACCGGATTACACAACCATCCGGGCCCATGCGATTCGGCAACACTTTGTCGTGCAACCCACAGATTGTCGATCACCTGTAGTGATCGTCCCGTTCACTCGTACTGCCTGAGCGTAGTTGTGATCTAGCGCAGATTGGCGGCCTAGGATCGTCGCCGGGTTGTCGGGCGCGTCGGGGATTTACCATGAAAAGAATGCTGTTTAACGCAACTCACCCCGAGGAGTTGCGCTTAATTGTTGTCGATGGCCAAAAACTACTAGAACTCGACATCGAGTCGACGGCCTACCAGCAGAGAAAGGGCAACATTTACAAGAGTCGCGTAACCCGTGTTGAACCAAGCCTGGAAGCTGCGTTCGTCGATTACGGTACAGAACGTCAAGGCTTTCTACCTCTCAAGGAAATCTCCCGCATCTATTTCACTGGTGTCGATGAGACGACACCGATGGGCCAGGTGCGCATCAAGGACGTTATCAAAGAAGGCCTAGAGCTAGTTGTGCAGGTCGACAAAGAGGAGCGTGGCACCAAAGGCGCCGCGCTTACCACTTTCGTAAGCCTGGCCGGTCGCTATCTGGTTTTGATGCCCAATAACCCAAAGGGTGGCGGCATATCGCGACGCATCGAAGGAGAAGAACGGGCCGAGATGCGCGAAGCGATGGCCCAGCTCAAGGTTCCCGATGATTATGCGCTGATCGCACGGACCGCCGGTATCAGCAAAACGGCGGAGGAACTGCAGTGGGACTTAGATTATCTCGTGCACCTATGGGGCGCTATAAGCAGCGCCGGACAGGAGCGCGATGCACCGTTTTTGATTTATCAGGAAAGCAACCTCGTCGTGCGCGCAGTACGCGATTATCTGCATAGTGACATCGGTGAGATTCTCGTCGATACGCCCGACATCTACGATCGCGTGAAGAAGTTCATGGAGCAAGTATCGCCGCAGAACCTCGATAAACTAAAACTCTACAAGGACGAGACACCACTTTTTTCTCGCTTCCAGATCGAGCATCAAATTGACTCCGCGTTTTCTCAGGAGGTCGAGCTCGAATCTGGTGGATCGCTGATATTTGCCCGTACCGAGGCGCTCGTTACTATCGATGTCAACTCTGCGCGGGCAACTAAGGGTAGCGACATTGAGGAGACGGCACTCAACACCAACTTGGAAGCGGCGGAAGAAGGCGCACGCCAGTTGAGACTACGAGACATAGGAGGGCTTATTGTCATTGATTTCATAGATATGACACCGGTACGTAATCAGCGGGCGGTAGAGAATCGGTTAATAGAAGCGCTCAAGGCTGATCGGGCGCGTGTACAGGTCGGCCGTATCTCACGTTTCGGCCTACTTGAAATGTCACGTCAAAGAATACGTCCGTCCCTCGGTGAATCCAGCAGCTTGACTTGCCCCAGGTGTAGCGGGACTGGCCATATCCGTAGCATTCAATCTTCGGCCCTAAGCGTGCTGCGGATAATCCAAGATCAAGCACTTAAGGAAAACACCGCTACCGTCCATGTCCATCTGCCGGTAGAGACAGCAACCTATTTGCTCAATGAGAAACGCTTCGAGATCACAGCCATGGAGTCGCGCCTCGGTACCTCTATCCTAATCATACCGACCCCCGAGCTGCAGACCCCACACCTCCGAATCAAACGGTTGCGCAGCGATGAGCTAGAGGCCGAAGGCAACATGCCTAGCTATAAGATCGCCACTCCTGAAGAGACTGAAACAAAAGCCACGACGACTGTCGCCAAACCCGAAAAGGCAGTCGTCGGTCCGATTACGCATCTGGTGACACCGCCGGTTCGAAGGCGATCGTTGCTAGACGCCCTTAAAAGGCTGTTTGTTCGATCTTCGAAGAAGAAACCCGTCAGCGTCAGTCGGGGCGGCTATACCGCAAAGAGTCGTGACACAAGGGGCGCTGATGATCCACGTAAGGGTCGTCCGTCGCGTCCACGACCCGCTGCGAGAGGCACGGCACAACGTGGTAAAACCCCTACCCGGGCTACGAACGCCGCACCGCGTCATGCCAAAGATACAACACCGGCAGCACCTCCCGCAGCAGAACAACCGAAAGAGAAAGCCGAGCCGAGACGTAGTCCACGCAGTCGCCGTCGTGGTCGCCGACCTAGCCCGCAAACCAGACCTGGGCAAAAACCGCGTGCGGCGAAAGATATGGCTGAGAAAGACGGCGATACAAAATCGGCGCCGCCCACTAACGAGAACACCAACCAACCGCAGCGTCCACAAGACAACATCAGGGACGACCAAACGAGGCGTGAGCCAGAGAAGAATACAGTGGCAGCGAGCATCGCCCCGCAAGAGGGTCACAGACCACCGGCGCCGGTACAGCTTGAAAGTGAGCGGCAAACTGAATTAGTGCAGATAGAAACACACAGGCCTGCGAACACCAACAAATAGCTTGGTTTAAACGTCGGGCCGCCGTTTGCTCCGATCGATCAGGGCTGACGACGAATTTCGGCCAGCAAGCCGCCCGCGGCATCTTCGATCATGTCTAGCACACGATCGAACCCGCTAACGCCGCCAAAGTACGGGTCCGGCACTTCGTCGTTCGGATAATCAGGCGCAAATTCCATGAACAGTCGGATCTTGTATCCCAATGCCTGTGGGCATATCGAGTGCAGATGTTCGTAATTCTCTCGATCCATTGCTACAACATAATCAAACTCATGAAAATCCTCCGGCGTCGCTTGGCGTCCCCGTAGGCCACTTAGATCGATCCCGCGCCGCGCGGTTGCCGCCTGCGCCCGCGGATCCGGCGGCTCACCAGTATGATAGGCGTGCGTTCCCGCCGAATCGACAAAGATTGGCTCACCGAGATTTTCGCTTTCAACCAGCTTACGAAAAACACCTTCCGCCGTTGGTGAGCGACAGATGTTCCCTAAACAGACAAACAATACTTTTATCACGTTGTTACGAGAACTGAACGCCAGACAACCGCTGGGTAACAAATATAGTCATTGTACGCTGTGAGTTCAAACGTCTAGTTTGCTATTCGCGTCGATTATGTCTCGCACAATTCGCAAGTCTTCTGGCGTATCAACGCCCAGCCCAGGCGCCTCTGACGCCTCGCACACCGCGATGCGCATGCCATACCACAGAACCCGCAATTGTTCGAGCGCTTCTACTTGCTCAAGCCGACATGGTGGTAGTGATGCGTAATAGTTGACGAACCCTGCCTTGTAAGCGTACAAGCCGATGTGTCGATACCCGAGCTCGGAGTTTGTGCCGCTGGCCTTGGTCCGCATCGAACTTGGAATAGCGGCACGACTGAAAAACAATGCGAATCCTTCGTGATCACACACCACTTTAACTACATTCGGGTCATCAAGGACTGCCTGATCGCTGATAGGATGCATCGCTGTCGCCACCACCGCACTTGTATGCTGCGCTAGCGTTGCCGCCACCTGTGTTATCAACGTAGCTGGCATGAGTGGTTCGTCGCCTTGCAGATTGACAATGACCTCATCGTCGTCGATTCCCAATATTTCAATGACCTCAGCAATCCGCTCAGTACCCGAACGATGCTCGGTGGAGGTCATACACACTTGTGCCCCGAATGTCTCCG
Source organism: Proteobacteria bacterium SPGG2 (assembly GCA_001643475.1). GTDB lineage: Bacteria > Pseudomonadota > Gammaproteobacteria > Acidiferrobacterales > SPGG2 > SPGG2. Next base: position 7,161 of record LXTK01000185.1, read on the forward strand.
ACACGTCCCTAATCCTTGCATCATCAGTAGCAATAATCGTGCTGGTAGCACCACTTGCGATCGCACGGTCGTAAACCCTCTGTATTAGCGTCTGTCCATGCACATCTTGCAGGGCCTTGCCCGGCAATCGCGTCGATGCATAACGAGCGGGGATAATTACGCGCATGGCTTCGTGATCTGCGATCTGCGAATTGTAGGGCTACCAATACTATGCGCCAGACATAGATTTCACGACCTCCGAATAACGATCTATTTCAAACTCTTGACTTCTTCTTCGGTAAGCTGTCGTGCTTCATCTTCCAACATAACGGGTATGTCGTCCCTGATCGGATAGGCCAAGTGATCGACTACACATAAAAGCTCTGCACGTGCCTTGTCGTATTTCAACGGGCTCTTGCAAAGCGGACAGGCAAGGATGTCAAGCAGCTTCTTATCCACGGGATCTCTCCTTCAATAGTTTTAGTACCAGCATACCCAGCTTCGGGTCCGGTTTGGCCTCAATCGCAAGATACCAATGTCGTTGATCCGCCAACTGTTCACATTTTACCGCATCTTTTTCGGTCATGATCACGGCCCAATCATCATTAAACTCGATATCCCGTGCTGTGAACTGATAATGATCAGGAAACGGATGTTCTTTCGCTTCGATGCCCAGGTCCCGCAGATGACTGAAAAATCGGTCTGGACAACCGATGCCGGCCACCGCATGTACGCGCTGACCTCGGAAGGCACTAGTGCCCTGTTGTGTTTCGGGCGCAGTAACTTGCCGAAATGCCAATCCCACCACTTGCATACCCAGTTCATCAGTATGCGGTCGGCCGTTCACTACGCATATATCCACGGTAAGCAACCGCTTCGGCGACTCACGCAGCGGCCCAGCTGGCAACTGCTGCCCGTTACCGAAACGTCGATTGCCATCGATTACGGCGATCTCCACATCACGCGCCATTGCATAGTGCTGCAACCCATCATCGCTCAAAATGACGTTGCAATCGTATTCGCGCACCAGCGTCTGTGCGGCGAGAGACCGGTTTCGAGAAACGAATACTGGGCAAGAACTATTCCTCGCCAGCAGTAATGCTTCGTCACCAACCACGGCGGGATCTGATTCTGGTCCAGCTATCACGGCTGAGTCAACCTGGTGGCCACCGTATCCGCGCAACACAATACCGGGTCGCAACCCCCGTTCCGTTAGAAACTTGCTTAGCCACAATACCAGTGGCGTCTTACCCGCTCCACCGACCGTGATGTTGCCGACAACGATAACCGGTGCCAGAACCCGAGTGACTCGCATCAAGCCTATTTTGTAACACCCTCTACGAGCGGCCGCCAGCAAACGATAGATCCAGCTTGCGGGGATCAACAAGAACCTGAGCGGCGTACGTTCCTCCCAGTGTTTCTGCAACCAATCCACAGTTCGCTAATGGTTAGAGTTGTTTCGAGGCAGGTTCTATAGTTGCGTGATTTGCTGACGCATCAGTTTCGGCGATCAATAAACTGCATCTGATGTAGATTAGCGTACACACCTCCAGCGCCGATTAATTCTTGATGTGTTCCCTGCTCTATGACACGACCATGGGCAAGTACAACAATCCTATCGGCATTCTCAATTGTTGCCAGTCTATGCGCGATCACCAGTGTGGTTCGATTCTCCATCAGAGTTTGCATGGCCGCTTGCACGTGCTGCTCAGACTCGCTATCGAGAGCGGAAGTCGCTTCATCGAGAACGAGTATAGGCGCGTTCTTATAGAGCGCACGTGCAATAGCGATTCGTTGTCGCTGGCCACCCGAAAGCCGTAGACCCTTTTCTCCGACAGCCGTATCCAATCCATGCGGTAGCTTATCGACGAATTCCATGACATGTGCAGCTGCTGCTGCCTCGATAACCGCTTCATCGTTGTTGCCGTCGAGCCGTCCGTAGGCAATGTTGTTGCGAATCGTGTCATCGAACAACAGCGTTTCCTGACCAACGATGGCGATATGGCTTCGCAAGTCATCTAGTTTAAGTTCATCACTATTCACACCATCTATGAAGATGGCTCCCTCAGTCACGGAATAGAAACGTGGCAACAAGTTGGCGACTGTAGTTTTTCCACTTCCAGATGCCCCTACTAAGGCCAGCGTTTCGCCCGCCTCAACAGAAAAAGATACATTCACTAATGCAGGGCGCTCCGATGCTGGATACCTAAATGTAACATTTTTGTACTCCACGCGACCCTGTATGTCTTGAAGCTCCGTTCTTCCGAGGTCCGGTTCAGGAGACTCATCCAGCAAGCTGAACGCACTATGCGCGGCAGCAATCCCTGCCTGTACGGTTTCATTGATCTGGGCCACACGTTTGATAGGATTCAGCATCCACATCATGGCCAACGTGTAAGAGACAAATTCTCCGGCGGTTGCTTGTCCAGACTTGATGGCCAGGAAAAGTACGGCGGCAATGGCGATGGCAACAACCAAAACCATGATACCTACACCAATAGCAGACACAGCCACGCGACGCATAAACTGGCGGCGGTTGCTAGTATTGACCTTGGTGAAACTTTCTATCTCCAATTGTTGCGCACCGAATGCCTTGACTATTCGTTGGCCCTCAATGGCTTCCTGGGCGACCTGTGATATACCACCGATGGATTCCTGGATACGGCGACTGGCCTTGCGCAATCGCTGACTCATAATCCTTACTACCAATATCGCGGGTGGGACGAGCAGAACGAGCACGAACGTTAGCTTCCAATTGAGATAGGCCATCCATAGCATCAAGACGATAACGGTAAGCCCGTCGCGCGCAATAACAAGCACTGCATTAGTTGCCGCTCGCGCCAGCTGTTCCACATCGAAAATCAGCTTAGCGATGAGCGTTGCGCTGGCGTTCATGTCATAAAACCCACTCGACAAACGCATAAGGTGGGAAAAGAGTGCGTTGCGAACGTCAAAAATGACTTTTCGACCTAGCCAGTTTATACAGTACTCGGCTGTGAAACTCGATAAACCACGAAACGCGAACAAGCAAATTACACCGATTGGGACTAACTGAATGATGGTCGGATCCTTATCGACAAAACCCGCATCAACAATCGGCTTCATGAGGGCCACAAACAAACCAGCGCTCACCGCAAGCCCCAACATGCCAAGGATCCCGAGCAGGAACACGCCCTTGTAAGGCCATGCATAGCTCAACAAGCGGCGATAGATCTGTACGCTATTCGCTTCGGTTTCCGTCACGGAGTTTTGCCGCGCAGTACAGGTTGCTGGGTTGCAAATGTCAAATTAGTGTAGCCAAGTCGTCGCGCTGCATCCATGACGCGAATTACGGATTCGTGCGGCGTCTTTGCATCTGCGTAAATAATAACCACGGGGTTTTTTTTACCACCTGCCGCCAACAGCATCGAATTACGCAGCGCTTCGGGGGTTGTCTTCAAGAGTTGCCTATCGCCAATGTAGTAACGGCCACGCGCATCAATTGCTACACTCATGGTGTTGATCGCTACTTTTGTCTGAGCGGTCGCCTCTGGCAGCTTAATCCTTAGGTGTGCCTCCTTGGAAAAGCTCGTGGTCACAACCAGAAAGATCAATGTCATAAGCAAAACATCGATCAGTGGTACAAGGTTAAGTTCAGGTTCTTCGCTGTCGGGAGGACGAAATTTCATTTACGGTCACCCGGTTAACTTATTCCGGCTCACGCTCACCGTGCAGTATCTCGATCAGCCTAATTGCTTGTTGTTCCATATCTAACAGTAATTCGTTTACACGCGCTCGAAAATACCGATAGAACATTACAGTCGGGATCGCCACGCCGAGCCCGGCCGCGGTTGTGATCAACGCCTGGGCGATACCACCGGCTACGATGGCAGGATCGCCGACTCCGTGGGTACTGATGCCGGCGAACATTTCTATCATACCCAGTACGGTGCCAAGCAAACCCAAAAACGGAGATATAGAGGCAATCGTGCCGAGGCTATTGAGGTATCGATCAAGTTCAGGCACGATGTGCCGGCCCGCGTCTTCGATCGACTCCTTGACAATCTCACGATCATGATCACGATTGATGAGCCCAGCTGCCAAGACTCTCCCTAGCGGTGAACTCTGCTGTAGAAGGGTAATGCGCGCTTGGTCGAGCTGTTTGCGTTCCAACCACTGCTGGATCTGTGACACCAGATTCGGCGGTGACACATATTTTTTCTGTAGCGACCAGAAACGCTCGCCGATAATAGCAAGTGCGGCAATCGAACACGCGATGATTGGCCACATCACCCAACCACCGGCCTTGACCAACTCAAACATGAATCGTGATTATCCTACAAAAAACCGCGTGTAATCTATCAGAGGCGAGCCCCCTCTAAAAGTGGTCGTTCCGACTACTGGCTAAACCAATACCGCTTGGTTTGCTCACGATAGGGAGAAACTTGCGTTCCAGTCACACCAAGCTCAACCTCGATCGCACCGTGCGTGGGGGAATCATACGTTTGCGCGCCATATTGCAGGTAGCGCTCCCGTACTCGCGGATTTGGGTGGCCGAACTGATTACGGT
>LXTK01000246.1 GCA_001643475.1 Proteobacteria bacterium SPGG2
TGCCTTGTGGAAAATGTATGAATGGCGTGTAAGGGATTTTCATCCGGCGCTGGTGGAGAAGTTCATTCAGTGTATAGGTATCTTTCCAATCGGCAGTGTCGTTATTCTCAACACCAGCGAGGTCGGTGTCGTGAGAACCATGAACCGCGCGCAGCGCCTCAAGCCCGAGGTGGTGCTCGTGCTGAAACCGGACAAGACGCGCTACGGCGCTCTAAGGGCGGTGGACCTCGCCCGTGAGATGAGCTCGAGCGGCAAGCCCTACGAGATAAAAAAAGTTCTCCCCGTCGGACAGTATGGTATCCAGCCGGTGCACTATCTGCCTGTCATGGCAAGAGCTTGACGACGGTAACTGTGAAATGGGCCAGGCGGGATCGCTACAGTCGTATCGAAGGATTTGTCATCGTAGACGGGCTGGATGTGAATCTTGTGCAGGTCAAGGCAGGGATGGCGTGGTTCTACCGGTATTACCAGAAGGTGTTAAGTGCTGAGAATAGGAAGCTCTATGCCCAGGCTGAAGATGAGGCCCGTGGTAACAAGAAAGGATTGTGGCAGCACAAGAACCCAATGCCGCCGTGGGAGCGGCGGCGGTTGAATAAGTAGCAACGCCGGGCGCGAAAATCTCCTTCCCTGGAGGTTAATCACGCATTCAACTGGTGAAAATTCTATGCGGGTGCGTGGTGGCCCTTATCGTTGCTGTTCCGCGAATTTAGGCGCGTGGCCCTCACATATATGGGCACGCCCGCCGCTAGTTTACAATTTGGGGCTCGCCATCGGCGGAGTTAACAGGCCACCGGCTGCCCAGTCGAATTCCCTCGGCGCAATCCGGAGGCGCCCCCCACTGACGCTGACTTAACTGCTGCTGGCGATACAGACGGGCTCTACGCTTTCCTTTCAAGGATAGAGCTCAATACCAGGAGCGTAACGGGCCAAACACCGACCCAGAGACCCAGGCGCTCGGCGTGGGCCTCCTGTAAGGCGGCTTTGATTGCAGGATCGGCAATATCGGCCATCACGTACCTAGCAAGCTCGAGCTGTGGACCCACGTACCAGATCAGCCAGGCAAGCGGAATACAGACAATTCCTAGCCAGAATAAAACCTGAGATGCTATTTTCATGGTGCTCTCCTATCTCTTCGCTATCGCCTCAGTGGCGATGTGTTAGTGACGGTCCGGCTATTCGGTGAATAGCGAACAACCCAAGGCTGCTTCGGTAAAGCGCTATTTGGAGAAAGCGGAGGGAAAGATGCTCCCCTCAGAAGGCGAAAAAGGTGAAACTACTGGCAGGAGATTATTGGACCGGCACTCCGATGCGATGCCGCCGTTTGGTCCCTGTCGGGCACTATGAAAACATTGTGCTCGGCTGAAAGCAACCGTAGCTCATTCCGAATGTTCTACAAGATTGGAAGGGTCAGTTCCCTTCCAGGCGTCCTTTGACCAGGCTCAACGATAACCACTGAGGGCACAATCTTCCCTAAAGGCTGCAACTTGAACGAAATGGAGGCTGGGGTCGGAATCGAACCGGCGTACACGGCTTTGCAGGCCGCTGCATAACCACTCTGCCACCCAGCCCAAAGGGCCTCAAATAAAAAAAGAGAAAGCGGGCTTTTTGTTATCGCCTTCCCCCTTTGCGGAACTGGAGCGGGAAACGAGACTCGAACTCGCGACCCCAACCTTGGCAAGGTTGTGCTCTACCAACTGAGCTATTCCCGCGAACCTGAAAGTATTTTAAGCGAGGGTGGTCCAGAGTCAACCTGCGCCCACTCATTACCTAGGGCCAGACTCCACCAGCGCCGGCCATGCCGCCCGCAGATAAATCATCATCGACCACAAGGTCAGCCCAGCTGCGAGATAAAGCAGGCCCTCGCCGAGGGTAAATACATCGACGCCTAGTACTGGTCGGTCCAACAACAAAAAAGGGATGGCCACCATCTGCGATACGGTTTTCAGCTTACCTATTACAGAAACCGCGACGCTTGAGCGTTTGCCGGCCTCCGCCATCCATTCACGCAGCGCCGATACTGCGATCTCCCGCCCAATGATGACCAGCACGACAATCGAGAATAATCGCGTATCGACCACCTGAGCATGGACGTTTTCATCCGAGACCAGCAGTATCAACGCCGCCGCTATCATCAGTTTGTCGGCCACCGGATCGAGAAATGCCCCAAACCGCGACATCTGATCGAGCTTGCGCGCCAAGTAGCCATCCAGCCAATCGGTCAGGGCCGCTAGTATAAAGATCGACATGGCCAATACATGCGCATGTCGATGCGGTAGATAATAGGCGAGCACCAGTAGTGGGATCAGTATGATACGTAGATAAGTAAGCAGATTAGGCAGGCTTAGGAGCATTACTCAGGGTTCCTGCTGATGAAAGGTATCATAGATTCGCTGCGCCAAGCCAAGACTGATTCCTGGAACACGGGAGAGATCTTCCACCCCGGCACGTGCTACTTCGCGAATGCCGCCGAGTTTTTTCAATAGTGTTTGACGGCGTTTATTACCAATACCTGGAATCTCTTCCAGGCGCGAAGTCGTACGTTTCTTACCCCGCTGTAGGCGGTGGGCAGTAATCGCAAATCTATGGGCTTCGTCGCGTACCTGCTGGATCAGATGAAAGGCCGGAGAATTTGGATCCAACATGAAGGGATCGCGCGAACCGGTCAGGAAAAGTTTTTCCTTGCCGGGCCTTCGTTCTTTTCCCTTGGCGATGGCAATGAATCTGATTCCTTCTATCTGCAGTTCCTCTATGGCCGATTCTGCCTTCGCCAACTGGCCCTTGCCACCATCAATCAGGAGGAGATCTGGAAGCTTGCCCTCCCCCTCTTTCAAGCGCCGGTATCGGCGGGTGAGCGCCTGTTCCATCGCTGCATAATCGTCGCCAGCCTTCACGCCGTCTATGTTGAGGCGGCGGTAGTCGGATTTTACCGGCCCGTTGATGTCGAATACCACACACGCGGCGACCGTCGATTCACCAAAGGTGTGACTAACGTCGAAGCACTCGATGCGCTCTGGCACTGCATCTAGCGAGAATGCCTCCTGGAGGGCATCAAAACGTTGTTTGAGGTTGGCTTGACTCGCAAGATGGCGTCGCAGACCCTCATGGGCATTGGTTTCTGCCATCTTCATCCACCCCTTGACCACACCGCGCGTCACGGTGGCGATAGAAATTTGTTTTTCTGCTTGTTTCGAGAAAACTTCTTCTAGCAACACCTTACTGGGAATCGAACGATTCAAGTACACTGCGGGTGGCATGGATTTGCCCAAATAATATTGAGGTAGAAACGCGGCCAAAATTTCGTTGGGATTAGTCGTCGTCGCCACCTTCAGGTAAAACGCCTTATCGCCAAGGTTATGGCCATCACGAATGAAATTGACCTGTATGCAAGCCGCATCCTGTCCAGCCGCGATTGCAATCACATCAGCGTCACCCGCATCTTGGGCCACATATTGTTGCTCTTGGATACGTCGCAAAGAGCGAATGCGATCCCGGTAGAGGGCCGCCATCTCGTAGTCCATCTGCTCTGACGCATCATCCATTCTTTTGACCATTTCATCGACCAATGCCAGGCTGCGCCCCTCTAGAAACATTGCCGCATGCCTTATGTCCTCGCCATAGGTCTTTTGGTCGATGAGTCCTACGCAAGGCGCGGAACAGCGCTTTATTTGATATTGCAGGCACGGGCGCGAACGATACCGGAAGAAACTATCTTCACATTGCCGGATCTGAAAAACCGTCTGCAACATACTAAGCGTTTCACGCACGGCCGACGCCGACGGGTAAGGGCCAAAGTATCGAAATCCTTTTTGTTTGCTTCCACGATAGAACCCTAGCCGTGGGTAATCGTGTGTCGATAGTGAAATGTAGGGATAACTTTTGTCATCCCTTAGCAATACGTTGTAGCGTGGTCGCAGTGACTTTATTAGGTTATTCTCGAGCAGAAGAGCTTCGCCTTCTGTGTGCGTAACCGTGACGTCGATGTCTGTCACCAAACGCATCATTGATGTCAAACGCGCAGATAGACCGCGCTTGCGGAAGTAGCTGGATACACGCTTTCGCAGGTCTTGTGCCTTGCCAACGTACAGCACCGAACCGTCTTTGCTTAACATGCGGTAAACACCCGATGCCGTAGGCAAATCCTTAACCAGGGCTTTGTGATCAAGTTGAGAGACGGATGTCATTGCGAGAGGATTTTTTTTACCTTGGTAAAAACGTCTCGGAACATCTGCGCAGTCAGTCGCCCAGTTTGGGTGTTGTAACGACTGCAATGATAGGAATCAAGTAGTTGGGGTTTACCCGATAACCCATGATGTCGCCCATGGGCGAAAGCGTGCTCCACTTGTCGTAGTCCGAGTGCCTTGACGACTGCTTTGTGGGCGATGATGCCCAAAGCCAGAATCACACCATCTTTGGGCATGGCCGCTAATTCAGCTTGCAGGTATTGGTTACACATGTTGACCTCGGCCGCCGTGGGCTTGTTTTCCGGCGGTAGACACTTGACCGCGTTGGTGATGCGACAGTTATTAAGTATGAGCCCATCGTCGGCAGCGGATGCAACAGGTGCGCTGGCGAAACCATAGGCGTATAGCGTCTCGTAAAGCAGGATACCGGCGAAATCGCCGGTAAAAGGTCGCCCTGTTGCATTAGCACCGTGCATTCCAGGCGCCAACCCGACTATGAGCAATCGGCTAGACACCGGCCCGAAAGCTGCCACCGGCCGCGCATGGTAGTTCGGATAATTGCCTCGAACCTGGTCGAGATGGCGAGCTAGCCGGGGACAGGCGCGACACTTCAGGTTGAATTCCGACATCTATTAAATCTTTGGCCTTGCTTCGAGCTAGAAACCAGGGAAATGTTGATCTTTAAGTCTCTGATTTGATCTAGAATTATAACTGTCAGTTAGGCAGCATGGACTGGTCGTGACCGGCGCCGGTGAGCCTATGCCACTGGCGGCCTCAGGATGCCGAAATAGTACCGGCTTGCTAGAATCCGCCATCCTAACGAATTCTGATAGTGGAACAAACATCGAGATGAAGATTTCGGCCTTCGAAATCAGAGTAGGTAATCTGGTCGAATACAATGGAAAGCTGTGGCGAATCCATAAGAAACAGCACGTGAAACCCGGTAAGGGCGGCGCGTTTATCCAGGTTGAGATGAAGGACATAAACTCTGGTACCAAGCTTAATGAACGGTTCCGCTCCGAGGACAAGATCGAAAAGGCGCATGTGGAGGCCCGTAGCATGCAGTACCTCTACCAAGATGGCAGCGGCCACGTATTCATGGACAACGAGAGCTACGAGCAGATGACGCTTTCCGATAGTGACCTAGAGGCGCAGATGGGTTATCTGCTTCCAGACACCGAGGTGCAGGTAAACTTTTATAATGAACAGCCATTGGGCATAGAGTTGCCGGCCAACGTTGTGCTCGAAGTCACGGAAACCGAACCCAAAGTTAAGGGACAGACAGCCGCGAGTTCGGGAAAGCCCGCCAAATTGGAGACAGGCCTGACGGTGACAGTACCGACGTTCATAAGTGCCGGCGATCGAATAAAGGTCAACACAGAGACAGGGCAGTACGTGGAGCGCGCGTAGCCGCTTACTTCGCGATATTGGTCCCGTAGAAGATACCCGCCATTTCTCGTTTCAGCCGTTGCGTGACGGTGCGCTTTTCCTGTGAAGTTAAATCATCTTCATTGATTGCGAACAAATAATCATCCAGCTTGAAGTCTTTGATCATCATCTTGGTATGGAAGATGTTCTCCTGATACACATTCACGTCAATGGCCTGGTAGCGATTTAGGGTGCGCTTATCTATGAAATTTTGAATTGAATTGATCTTGTGGTCGATGAAATGCTTGACACCTCTGACATCACGCGTAAACCCGCGTACGCGGTAGTCGGTAGTCACAATATCGGACTCGAAGCTATTAATCAGGTAGTTCAGCGCCCACAATGGCGAGATTTCGCCACAAGTCGTCACGTCAATATCAGCGCGGAACGTGCTGATGCCGCTATCCGGGTGCCTTTCTGGATAGGTGTGGGCAGTGATATGACTTTTATCGAGATGGGCGACAACCGCGTCTGGCAAGAGGCCGGGCATTGTCACCTCATGGCGGGCATCCGTCTCTGGCAACTCTGAGATCAGCATCGTGACGCTCGCACCCTCAGGTTCGTAGTCCTGATGCGCGATGTGCAAGATAT
>LXTK01000146.1 GCA_001643475.1 Proteobacteria bacterium SPGG2
CACCGGGAAACGCCACTCCAATACCTCTGGGTCGGTAATACGCGAATTGGTCATGTGGGTGTGGACCGCGTCAGTACCGTCGAAATCGGGTCCAGCGCCGGACCCGCCACAGATCGTTTCGTAGTATTGCCAGCGCGCGCTACCAAAGGTGAAGTTGTTCATCGTGCCCTGTGCTGCCGCCATAACCCCTAACGCCCCATATAGCGCATCAACGATGCACTGTGAGGTCTCGACATTACCCGCCACCACTGCGCCCGGATGTTTGGGACTAAGCATGCTTCCTTCGGGTATGATGATTTCGAGTGGCTTAAGGCAACCGGCATTCAACGGAATATTGTCCGCTACCAGCGTCCGAAATACGTAAAGCACCGCCGCCTTACAGACCGCGGCTGGCGCATTGAAATTGCTCATCTGTTGATGCGAAGTGCCGGTGAAATCAATGCGCGCCCGACGGGCAGATCGATCAATGCTGATGGCCACGCGCACAACACTGCCGTCATCTAGCTGATAGGCAAAATCCCCGTCCTTCAGAACATCAACAACCCGGCGCACCGATTCTTCGGCATTGTCTTGTACGTGACCCATAAACGCGTGCACAGTGGCGAGGCCAAAATGGTCGATCATCTTGCGCAAGCCCTGCACCCCGGCCTCATTAGCCGCGATCTGGGCCTTAAGATCGGCAATGTTCTGATCGGGATTGCGTACTGGATAACGCCCCGAAGTGAGAAGTCTTCTTAACTCAGCTTCGCGCAGCCGACCGCCGTCTACCAGCATGAAGTTGTCTATGAGTACACCCTCTTCCTCGATGTTGACGCTGTTTGGTGGCATCGACCCCGGGGTGATTCCACCTATATCAGCATGGTGCCCACGTGCGCCCACGTACAGCAAAATGTTCTCACCGGCTTGGTCGAATACAGGTGTGATAACAGTAACGTCGGGTAGGTGGGTACCACCGTTGTAAGGGGCATTGAGGGCATAGACGTCGCCGGGTTTCATGGTTGCCCGGTGCTGGCTAATGACACTCTGCACGCTCTCACCCATTGACCCTAGGTGAACTGGGATATGGGGCGCGTTTGCTACCAGTCCGCCATCAGCATCGAAGATCGCGCAGGAGAAGTCCAGGCGCTCCTTCATGTTTACTGAATGGCTGGTGTTCTGCAGGATTGTGCCCATCTGCTCTGCAATGGACATGAACAGATTGTTGAATATCTCGAGTCGCACTGGATCGACCTGGGTACCAACAGCGGTACTACGTGCTAATGGAGTGACTCGACTTAGAACTAGGTCATGGCGCGCGGTGAGCTCCGCCCTCCAGCCAGGTTCTACAACGATGGTACTGTTCGCTTCGACGATGATTGCTGGCCCCACCACGTAGCTGCCAGGCGCCAACTGATCACGCTTAAAAATCGGTGCTTTACACTGAGTCTCGCCATCGTGAGTGGCGTTGGCAGTATACATGTCGACCTGGCCGACGCGCTTGTCAGAGTAACTGGGTGCATCGTCACTTGGTGATAGCGCAACCAGATCGTCGCCGACGTCCCCCGCTCCGATTACTTCGACCGAGGCGGCTTCAACCACCAGCGCTTTATCGGAATCTATGAATCCGAAACGCCGCCGGTGAGCGTGCTCGAAACGCTTACTGATATCGACTGGCGTGCCGTAGTCAACGATTAATGCTGTATCCGTACCGTCATAACGCACATGGACTTTGCGCACGCTTGAGACTTTGTGATCGGCGAGTCCCTGGTATTCCATCTCTACCCGGCCGTCCGATTCAAGGCCCGCAAATATTTGATCGAGCCGTGGTACAAGGTTATCGGTCAACTTCGCCTCAACCGCTTGCTCACGCATGACTCGCCTGTCAGCCAGGCCCATACCATATGCTGACAGCACCCCCGCATAGGGATGTATAAAAACTTTCGATATATCGAGCGCATCCGCGACCAAGCACGCATGCTGAGGTCCAGCGCCACCGAAACAACAAAGCGCATATTCAGACACGTCATAACCGCGCTGCACCGAAATTTTACGGACCGCGTTGGCCATGTTCTCCACCGCAATCTCAAGAAATCCGTGCGCAACTTGTTCGGGTGTGCGCACATTTCCGGTGGCAGCCTCTATATCTGCTGCGAGCGACCTAAACTTGACACGCACGACATCCACATCCAAGGGTAGCTTACCGCCAGGGCCGAAAACTTTGGGGAAGTAACTAGGTATGATCTTTCCTACCATTGCGTTGCAGTCGGTAACCGTAAGCGGTCCGCCGCGACGGTAGCAAGCCGGCCCCGGATCAGCACCCGCTGATTCGGGCCCGACGCGAAAGCGATTGCCGTCAAAACGTATAATCGAGCCACCGCCAGCCGCAACCGTATGGATGTACATCATCGGCGCACGCATGCGGACACCGGCTACCTCGCTCTCAAATGTGCGCTCGAATTCCCCGTCATAATGCGATACGTCCGTAGAGGTACCGCCCATATCAAATCCGATAATCTTTTCGAACCCCGCAGCGACGCTAGTGCGCGCTGCGCCCACCACGCCAGCGGCGGGGCCAGACAAAACACTGTTCTTGCCTTGGAAAAAACGACTATCCACCAGGCCGCCGTTCGACTGCATGAACAGCAGGCGTATACCACCGAGCTGTGCAGCCACGGTGTCTATATAACGTCGGAGTATTGGTGACAGATAGGCATCTACAACCGTCGTATCACCGCGACCTACTAACTTCATTAGCGGACTCACCTCGTGGGAAGTCGACACCTGAGTAAAGCCGATCGACCGTGCCAACTCGGCCACCTGCTTTTCATGTTGTGGACAGCGATAACTGTGCATGAATACGATCGCGACCGATCGTATGCCATCCTCAAAAGTTGCTTGCAATTCAGATCGAGCAGCACCAGTATCTAGCGGCACCAGCTCCTCACCGTCAGCACGATAACGGCCATCTATTTCTATCACACGCTCATAGAGCAGCTCGGGCAAAACGATGTGGCGCGCAAAGATCCGCGGCCGATTCTGATATCCGATCCGCAGGATATCGCCAAATCCACGTGTTACTACCAGTAGCGTACGTTCGCCTTTGCGTTCCAACAACGCATTGGTCGCCACGGTCGTACCCATCTTGACGGAATCGATGAGATCAACCGGTATGGGTGCATCAGAAGTAAGGCCGAGCACATCGCGAATGCCTTGTAAGGCAGCGTCGGAGTAATGTTCTGGGTTTTCAGACAGCAATTTGTGTGTTACTAGCTTGCTATCGGGTGAGCGCGCGACCACGTCCGTAAATGTGCCGCCGCGGTCTATCCAGAACTGCCAAGTCCTCTTAGACATAGCGACACACAAGAAAAGAGCAATAGGTGTTTAACAAGGTACTAGTGTCTTCCGGTAAGTGGTACAAACGCCACCGGAAGAATACGTTTTTGAGTGATCGATCCCGCCTTGTCCTTCTGCACGAGCATTAAGGTCTGACCGGAGTACGAAGTACCCACGGAATCGCTATGCGGCCACCAGGTTTGAGTTGGTCGACAAGCGACTTTGGTACGGTCTCGGCCGCTGCTGTAACCATAATGGCATCGAACGGCGCGTGCTGACTCCAACCATGATAACCATCAGCGACACGAAATTCGATGTTTGTCCTACCCATCGCACTCAAGCGCTCTCGGGCCTGTTCGCTGAGATCCCTAATCACTTCGACGGTATATACCTGCTTCGCGAGTTCACTCAATATTACTGTCTGATAACCACAACCTGTGCCGACTTCCAAAACAATGTCGTCACCACGCAGCGCCAAAAGATCAGTCATCAATGCGACAATGTAAGGTTGAGATATCGTTTGGCCAAAACCGATATTGAGAGGTTCATTGAGGTAGGCAAATGGTTCTTTATCTGATGGCACGAACTTGTGGCGTGCAACCTTATTCATGACGGCCATGACACACGCGTCGAACGAGCCCTTTCCAATGAGACGGCTGGTATGCTCAACCTCAGCCTCGATCTCTTGGACCATACGTGCCCTTTCTTTTGTGTACGAGTCCTCTGCAATCATGGGCAGTGAAGATTAACCATTACGGCAGCCAAACAATCAACTTATTTCTCTGATGCGTTCTAGACGCAGACGCTCACGCTCATCAAAGAGACGCCGTACCGCCACAGAAACGGCTGCGACAGTACCGAACCCCGTACCACCGGCGAGCATGAACATAATGAGGATTTGATATTTCACGGCTTCTAATGGTGGCGTACCGGCTAGGATCTGACCGGTCATCATGCCAGGGAGGCTCACTATACCTGCTACCGCCATCGCGTTAATGGTCGGAATCATGCCACTGCGTATACTGTCATTACGTATATCCTCGATGACCTGCTTCCAGGTGTGGCCCAACATCAATCGGTTCTCAATCAACCCGCGTTGCTGACGAGTGCTTTGTGTCAATCGGTCCAGCGCTAACGCGATTCCGGTCATGGTATTGCCAAGCATCATGCCTAATAGCGGAATGGCGTATCGCGGCGCATACCACGGCTCAGTATCGATAACGACCAGCAACACCAAGATAGTAATGGTGAAGGTCGATACAAACATAGAGACACTGCCGACCCCGAATCCCCACCAGCCTATCAACCGGTATCGCTGCCGGGCCATCACCTCCCAACCCGCCACCAGCAACATGGCCATTGCAATAAGGGTGATCCAACCCAGATTTACGTTATCAAACAAAACGTTAAGAACCAAACCGACTAACAACAACTGCACCACTGTGCGCGCACCGGCGATCACCAGCTGTTTGCCAATGGCTAGACCCATCGGCAAAGACAACGCCGCCAGCGCCAATACTAGTCCGGCTGCCAACGCCAAATCGGTAGGAGTCAACGAAACTACGTTCATTTCATGCTATCTGGATCGCTAGATGTCATGCGGAGATGTTGATCGCCGACACGTTTGATCTGTCGTAGATCATGACTGACCCACAACACCGGGATCTTGTGTTTGGATCGATACGTGGCAATTAATTTCTCGACGCGGCGCACATTCTTGGGGTCAAGACTTGCGGTCGGTTCATCCAACAGCAGTGCCTTAGGACGCTGATTAAGTAACCTCAGCAAGGCCAGGCGTTGTCGTTCGCCAGTCGAAAGGCCGGCAATTCTGCGATCAAGGATCTTGGCGCCAAAACCCAATTGCTCGAGTCCGATAATTTGAGCTTCAGCGAAATGTGCGCCAACCCGCTCAAGCCACCAGTGGCTCTCTGCCGGCAGTAACCCCACGTTGCGACGCCATGTCGGACCATCGACGCTCATATGCTCGAGATTTCCAAGAAAGACTTTGCCATGAGACAGGTCCAGGTCGGCAATAGCTCGTAACAGCACAGTCTTACCGGCCCCTGATGGCCCTGAAAGACAAAGACACTTGCCCGAAGGCACGCTCAGGCTTATCGGTCTCAAGAACTTGTTTGACAGTTTGACCACACGCAAACGACTCACGGAACTGCCTCATCATCCTGAGACACTAATCTCTCCAGCGCCGATCGGACATGTTGCGGCATGGACACCGGTTTTTGAGTCTGTCGGTCTACAAATACGTCTACAAAGTAACCCGCCGCCGCTGGTTGGTCTTGTTGCTGCCTGAACAAACCAATTTCATAGCGCACACTTGAATTACCTAGTCGTGCAACTCGTAGGCCAGCGTCAACGACTTCTGGAAAAGACAACGACTGATAATATCGGCACTTACTCTCAACCGTAAATGGCAGCACCGCCCCTGTGAGGACGTCGATCTGTGCCTCGACCATCAAGTAATTCATTATCGCCGTATCGAAATAGGAATAGTAAACAACGTTATTGACATGGCCATATATATCGTTGTCTTTCCAACGTGTCGGTATCGCCAGGAAATGCCGAAAACTATCCCTGGCTTCATTGGCTGTCGATGCGTCGTTAGACATGCGTACGATTTCTCAGCAACGATGTAGATCCATAGATGAACAATTCTCAGTACAATCTGATCACGGTATACTACGTTTTTGAGCACATCTTGAAGGCTGCGAAAATATCATAAAGGAGGACGTGTATTCATGCCAGAAGAAACGATATTCAGTAAAATTATTCGCCACGAAATCCCAGCGACCATCCTATTTCAAGACGAACGTGTCACCGCCTTCGCCGACATCACGGAACGGCCCGTAAAAGG
>LXTK01000144.1 GCA_001643475.1 Proteobacteria bacterium SPGG2
GTCTAGTGCACTCGCCCGCGCGGCCGGGCAATGGCATTGTGTCAACACACCGTGGCATCAAGTCTTAACACCGGGCGTCGCAAGCGCGCGCTAGCTCAGATTAAGTAGGACTGAACCCTCCGAGACCGCAGGCGGACTGGTGTTCAAGTCGGACGCGTTCTTCTGTATCCAATCTCGTGCGATCTGCACGCTCTCATCTGTGCCCGCCTTGTCTTTGCAGACCGTCACCGTGACGCCACCGTCGTCGGTGCGGATGGCCGAATAGGCTACAAACCCCTGCACAGAACGGATAAGGCTATCGACCTCGGCTAGGCGCGACTCCAGCAAGTCGAACAGCTCTTTCGCTCCCGAACCAGAATAGCTTCTTACGACCGCATGCATGAGATCCTCCCTGTCTCGCGAAATTCCAAAGGTGACCATGATCGAGTACTGCCGGTATCATTTGACCGGAAGCATTTCGACCAGTCAAGGATACGCTTGCTTGGCGGCGGCGGCCACAAGATCTGGCACGCTGATAATGCCATCGGCAAGAGAAAATTCGGAATGGACGTGAAGGTGGACGAAGCCAGTGCGCACGGGCGTAGTTTCACATCAAATCGCTGACAGGGGAAAGGGGTCAGCAGCGACCCGCCACAAGAACATTCTTGGTTCTGGATAGTCAGACATTAAAGGGCATCTTGGGACGATTTTGTGAATGAATCGTATTTAATCAGCAGCTTATTGGCACTTTTTTCAGTTATTTGTTAGGTGTTTTCGATACGCCTATATATAATTTAAGATTACAATGGCGATTACACACCCGCTTGCTACGGCTGGATTCAGGCCCGCCGCCCTCTGGGAGAGCCTTAAAGAGCTCCCTGGTCGCAAATGGTTCCCAGTTGTCTTAAATATGGCCGCCGTTTTGCTACTCGCCTACAGCATGGCGCAGTGGACTTGGCGCATTTTTACCCCCCCCAAGACGCCCGTCGTCGCTGACGCCAGCGCCTTGGCCCAGACTAAGACGGCGACCCTCGGCATACAAGACCTGTTGGCTGGCCATCTTTTTGGAAAAGCAGCCTCCAAAGTAGCGCCTACCGCCGCGCCCATTGAGGACATCCCCGAGAGCAGTCTCAACATGATACTGACGGGGGTGGTAGCAGCAGGTGATGATAGCCTTGCCTTGATAAAGGTTAACGATGAACCGGAGACTCCTTTTGCCCTCGGCGAAGAATTAACCCGGGGGGTCACCCTGCAAGCGGTGTATCCAGATCGAGCAATTATAGAGCGGCGTGGGGTCACCGAGGCACTGCTGTTAGAAGACGCCGCCGCATCACTCTTAAAGACACCGGTAGCCGAAAGACCGGCCTCACCGACGAGGGGCGGGATCCAGGCACAAGGCAACAACACCTTTACGATCGACCGGGCAACTTTGAATGAGGAGCTACGCAATCAGGATCTCTTCCGTCAAGCGTTAATCGTGCCTAACGCCGGCGGCGGCTTTCTCGTGCGTCAAATTCAGCCGGGCAGCTTGTACGAAAAACTCGGACTCAAGGTCGGTGATGTTATCCGTGGTGTGAACGGCCGCAGCGTCAATACCGTCGATCAGGTTCTTCAAGTTTATCAGCAACTCGGTGGCATTGACGAACTGACCGGTGTCCAGTTAGAAGTGATGCGCGCGGGTCAAATACAACAACTGCAATATACGATTCAATAAGATGCAAAAAAATCTTCGCGCAGGATACGCGGGCCTTGCCTGGATTCTACTATTGGGCTTTGTGTGGTTCGGTCAGTCCGATTCAGGCGCCCAAACCACCGGCGGCGCTACCAAACAGGCAGCACCGACACTACGCAGGGGCGAAGTCCTATTCAATTTTCAACGGGCGGATATCCAAGCAGTTGTAAAAACCATTTCACAAATGACAGGCCGAAATTTTATTCTAGACCCGCGGGTAAAAGGCAAGGTAACGATTATCTCCGAAAAACCCGTGTCCAAGGGCGCAGCCTATCAGATCTTTGTGTCCGCAATTAAGGCCCAGGGCTTTACTGCTGTCAGTAGCCCCGGCGGCGCCGTCAAGATCGTCCCCGTGGCCGAAGGCAAGCAAAATGCAAACGTAAGCCAAGACCATACGCCGCGCGGTGGCGAGCAGATGATTACCCATGTGGTTGTCATTCAACATGGTCTGGCGACACAAATGGTGCCGTTGCTGCGACCCCTGATGGCGCCCACTAGCCAGCTGTCGGCCTATACACCCGCCAATGCGCTAATCATGACCGACTACGCCAACAACGTTCGCCGCCTGCTTCGCATTATTGGCGACATAGACCAACCTGTCAGTTCCGAAGTTACGGTTATAGCGCTAGAACACGCCTCGGCCCTGGACATCGCGGACCTAATCGGCCGTCTAAGCGCCACCGCCGCCGGGCCGGCGCGGGTGGCGGGCCAACAAACTGCAGCTCGGGCCGCAATCGGTAGTCAACGTTTGAGTATTGTGCCTGACTTGCGCACCAACAGTCTGCTCGTTCGTACCGACAACCCCGGACGGCTGACACAGCTCCGTTCGCTCATCAGTAAACTGGATGTGCCCGCAAAGGCCGGCGGCCAGACGCGCGTTGTGTATTTGAAGAACGCGGAGGCGGTGCAGCTAGCAGAGATTCTACGCGGCCTATTGGTCGGCGAGCCAAGGGCGCGACCAACCGCTGCGGCCGGACAAGCAGCGGCCACAGGCGTTGCTGCCACTGGCTCGTTGATTCAGGCCGATGAAGGAACCAACGCGTTGATCATCAGGGCCGCTGATGCGGTCTACAACAACCTGCGTTCCGTCATCGAAAAACTCGATATTCCTCGCGCTCAGGTGCTAGTAGAGACGCTCATCGTGGATATACGCACCGACAAGCTATCAGAAATAGGGGTTCAGTGGGTGGGGGCAGGCTCAAGCGGCGATACCGAGGCCGCTGCGCTCACCCAGTTTCCCGCCGGCCAAATAAGCCTAGGGGCAGTGCTGGCTGACCCGCTCGCACTAGCTGGCGTCGCCGGCCTGACGCTGGCAGTGTTGGGCAGCGAGACCACGCTGCCGAACGGCAAAACCGTGCGTGGACTGAGCGCCCTTGCCACTGCACTGGAGTCAGAAGGTTATGGCACCATCTTATCGACGCCGAATATTTTGACGCTGGACAATACCGAGGCCAAGATCGTGGTAGCACAGAATGTCCCATTCGTGACCGGGAGCTTTGCCCAGGCCACCGGCGTGGCTGGTACGGTAAACCCGTTTCAGACGATTGAACGGCAGGACGTCGGCCTCATCCTGCGGGTAAAACCGCAGATCTCCGAAGGCAACATCATCAAGTTAGAAATCTTTCAGGAGGTCTCTAGTATCGACGAGACCCCGGTCGGCGGGGCAACAGATATTACAACGAGGAAACGTAGCATAGAAACGACGGTAGCGGTCGCCGATGGTAACACCGTGGTGCTGGGTGGCCTGATCGATGACCGTTTCATGCAAAACGAGCAGCGCGTGCCGGGTTTGAGCCGCATTCCCTTCATAGGAGCCCTGTTCCGAAACCGGTCGAAGGACAAACAAAAGACGAGCTTGATGGTTTTCTTGCGCCCGACAATCGTGCGTATGACAAAAGACACTCACAGGTTCACGGCGGATCGCTACGATTATATCCTAGGCGAGAAACGTGCCCTCGATCCGACGCCGTCGGACATCTTAGACCAGTTTACGCCCGGGGCATTGGTACGCGACCCCGCCGCGGAAAGCGATTACGAGGAACAGCCAGCCGAAGCCCTCGAGGGCGATGGGCTACTGGGTCCTCCTGGCACGGGCGTTGACGATTATACTTCTTAGCATCGATACTTAAGGCTGGATTTTCTCCATGGATGCCGCCCCCGATCCTCAGGCGCTGGACCTACAGTGCACGCAACGCCTGCCTTACCATTTCGCCAAACGTCATGGCGTTATCAGTGCGCGCGAGACTGATAGCGGTATTGAAATCTGGGCACGGCCCGGGGTTAGTAGCGCGGTACTATCAGAACTGCAACGTGCGCTGGGCCAAGCGATCCATCTACGGGAACTGGCCATCGATGCCTTCGAAGCAGCGCTAAGCCAGGCGTATGAACGCGGCATGAGCCAGGCCATGCAGATCGTCGACGACATGGATGGCGATCACGATCTTGCGGAACTGGCTCAAAGCCTGCCTCAGGTCGCCGACCTGCTAGAGAGCGAAGACGACGCCCCAATCGTACGCCTGATAAACGCGCTATTGACCCAAGCCGTACGCGACGGGGCTTCCGATATTCACCTGGAGCCGTTCGAGACCCGGTCGGTAGCACGTCTGCGTATCGATGGGGTGCTTCGCGATGTGCTAGAACCGCAACAGGCCCTACACCAAGTGATCGTGTCGCGAATCAAGATCATGGCCCACCTAGATATTGCCGAGAAGCGACTGCCGCAGGATGGTCGTATTACGCTGCGCATAGCCGGACACCCGGTAGATGTGCGTGTGTCGACCCTACCTACCGGCCACGGCGAGCGCGTAGTCATGCGCCTTCTAGACAAGCACGCAGGGCGTCTGGATTTGACCGGCCTGGGGATGTCCGATGAGCTATTGGAAGCGCTCGACCATCTCATCCATCAACCACACGGCATCCTGTTGGTAACAGGACCAACCGGTTCGGGCAAAACCACGACACTTTATGCGGCGCTGTCTCGGCTGGATACAAACAGCAACAACATAATGACCGTCGAGGACCCGATCGAGTATGACCTCGATGGTATTGGTCAAACCCAGGTAAGCAGTAAGATCGATCTGAATTTTGCGCGCGCACTAAGGGCAATCCTGCGACAAGATCCGGACATCATCATGATCGGCGAGATTCGCGACCTCGAAACCGCACAGATTGCGGTGCAAGCAAGCCTAACTGGCCACCTCGTACTCGCAACGTTGCACACCAACGACTCGGTTGGGGCCGTAACACGACTCGTCGATATGGGGGTTGAACCGTTTCTGGTCGCGTCCAGTCTGCTTGGGGTGCTGGCCCAACGTTTAGTACGAAAACTTTGTCGGCAATGTCGTGTGGCTCGCGTCGCCGACGCAGCTGAGGCCAGAGTTGTTGGCGAGGGCGATGGTCAACGTGAACAACAGATATTCGGCCCCGGTGATTGTACTGCCTGCGTACAAACGGGATACCGAGGGCGCACCGGTGTCTTCGAGCTCCTGACCATGGACAACAAATTGCGGGCCTTGATCCACGACGGCGCTGGCGAAGTCCGATTGCGGGCGCACGCCCAAAAGCTCGGGATGCAAGGCATCCGCGAGGATGGGCTGCGCTGGGTACGCTCCGGCGTAACCAGTTTAGAGGAGGTTTTGCGCGTAACACGCGAATAGACGATGGCAGCGTTCGAGTATCAGGCACTAGATCTTCGCGGGCGTACCATTAAAGGAGTCATCGAAGGCGACGCCGAACGCCAGGTACGTTCGGCCCTACGTGATAAAGGTTTGACGCCGCTGCAGGTCGATATCATCGCGGCCGAGACGACAGTCAAAACGCCTGGAAGACGCTCATGGCGGCGTGGTATTTCGAGCGCTGACTTGGCGCTACTTACCCGCCAATTCGCCACCTTGGTGGGGGCTGGAATGACTATCGAAGAATGTCTTACCGCCCTGATCGAACAGACGGAGTCTACGCGCGCTCGCACGGTACTCGCAGGTGTGCGTGGTCGTGTCTTGGAAGGCCAATCATTAGCCCGCGGCATTGAGGCGTTCCCACAAGCCTTTCCGGATATCTACCGACACATGGTGGAATCCGGCGAACAGAGCGGGCAGTTGGCCCACATCCTCGATCGACTTGCCGATTACACTGAAGATCGCCAAGCCTTGCGCCAAAAGGTCCTCTTGGCGTTCATCTACCCAGCCCTAGTCACCTTGGTGGCAATCATGATTGTGGGATTTCTGCTGGTCAACGTCGTACCACAGGTAACGCGCGTATTCGAAAACACGGGCCAAACATTACCATTGGTTACGCGCGTGCTTATAATGGCCAGCGATTTCGTGCGTGCGGGTGGAGTATGGTGGCCGATTGGAATCGCGGTTGTTTTTGTGGGAGTACGCGTGATGTTACACAACAAACGTCTGCGCCGACATTGGCATGGCTTGTTATTGAAGTTGCCACTCGTCGGTCGGCTAGTTCGTGGTGTAAACGCGGCCCGCTTCGCGAGCACGCTGGGTATTCTGACGTCAAGCGGTATCCCCCTGTTACAGGCCATGCAATCAGCCGTTCTGGTCGTAAGTAACTTGCCCATGAGAGCGGCGGTTGATGATGCACTACGACAGGTTCGTGAGGGTGCGGGACTAGCTCGCGCTTTGGGCAAAGCAAAACTCTTTCCACCGCTTGTTATTCATCTCATCGCTAGTGGTGAGGCAAGCGGCAACCTGGATATCATGCTTGCCCGTGCCGCCGAAACCCAGGCGCGCGAGCTTGAGAATTGGGTTAAAGCACTCACTGCGTTGTTAGAACCGGTCATGATTTTAGTCGTCGGCGCCGTTGTGGGCTTCATCGTGCTCGCCATGCTGCTCCCTATCTTTGAAATGAATCAACTAATCAAATGAAAATAACCATGTCCTCTATTAAAGCGTTGACCGAACGATCCCATCAGTCTGGGTTCACGCTCATCGAAATCCTAGTGGTGGTCGTCATACTAGGTGTCCTCGCGGCGATGGTGGTGCCGCGTATCATGGAACGCCCCGACCAAGCCCGGATTATCGCCGCTAAGAATGATATTCGCACCATCATCAGTGCGCTCAAGCTCTATCGCCTGGACAGTGGGACCTATCCAGATACCGACCAGGGATTGCTGGCCCTCGTACAAAAACCAGAAACCGGCAACATTCCACGCAACTGGAAGTCAGGTGGCTATTTGGATCGTCTGCCGCTAGATCCCTGGCAAGCCCAATACCAATATCTGAACCCCGGCATCCATGGACAAATCGATATATTCAGCTTCGGTGGCGATAATACCCCCGGTGGCGAAGGTACCAACGCCGATATCGGCTCCTGGAACCTCGACTACGAGTAGCGTGATTTCGCAGCCAACGTCTTTCGGGTCGCGCGTGTTATGCCAACCGGTTCTGCGTGGACAATCGATATCGATGCGCCGCGTCTTCGGGTTCACGCTAATCGAACTAATTGTCGTCATGCTACTGCTGGTGGTCATAGCTGGCATGGTGGTACTAAACCTCGGGGGCGACGACGCCGGTGAGGTGCGGGAGGAAGCGGAAAGACTTGCCTTACTGTTGAACACGGTGCAGGAGGAAGCGATCCTTCAAGGACAATTGTTTGCGCTCGCAGTACAGAAACGTGGCTATCATTTCCTGCAACTCACGAAAAAGGGAACACTAGAACCGCTCGCCGAAGAGGACGATGTGCTGCGTCCTCGTGAACTCCCGAGCGGCATGAAAATCAGCGAAGTAGAGATCGACGGCATTGTGACGGAACAGGACGAGGAAATCGGCATCGTCCTGCAGCCTACCGGTGATATACCTGACTTCGTGATCACTTTTAATAAGGGCACCGCAACCTGGCGCGTTACTGGGTCAATCGGGGACGGCATTAGATCAACACAGTCAGTAGAAGGCCGTGCGACGTCGTAAAAAGCAAACAGGATTCTTGCTCGTGGAAGTATTAGTCGCGTTGGTAATACTGGCTATACCTCTGGCCGCCATTATCCACGCCGTGAGTCAGGCGATCGATACGACTGCTGCCCTGCGTGATCGCAACATCGCCATGTGGGTGGCACAAGACCGCCTGACTATGCATCGCATCGAGCGCGATTGGCCGTCTCTCAAGACCACCGCCGGCACTAGTGAGATGGCAGGCCGAAGTTGGCGCTGGCAAGAAAAAGCCATCAGTACGTCGGTTGCACAGTTGCGTCGCGTTGAGATCGAAATTCGCGACGAAAATGGACCTGACATGTTGGCCAAGCTCGTCGGATTCCTCCGAGACCCACAGGCGAGACCATGAATATTAAACTCAAAAAATCCCAGCGCGGTGTGACATTATTGGAACTAATGGTGTTCGTAGGCGTGTTCGCACTGTTTTCAATGATGGCCTACGGTACACTGAATCGGGTACTCGATCAGAGCAACCAGATCGAACAGAAGCGAGAGTATTGGCGTGCACTTTCACTAACGTTCTTGCGCATGGAAGAGGATATGGCACAAGCACGGGCCCGACCCGTGCGGGACATAGATGGAACCACCCTGCCATCGCTACGCGGCCAACCGACTGACACGCGGGCACTTGCTGATCCTACTCTGGAGTTAACACGCGGCGGGGTATTGGTGTTCGGCGAGGGCGTACGCAGCGACCTCCAACGTGTAGGCTATCGCTTAGAGGATAACGTACTGTTACGCCTTACGTGGCCGGTCCTCGACCGCGCCCCGCAAACAAAACCGTTTGAGTCACCGCTTCTCCGGAACGTAGAAATCTTCGAGGTGCGTTTCTATAGTTTGCGTGGTAACTGGGTCGATGTGTGGCCAGCAGAAGAATCGTCAGAGGAACTGCCACGTGGCGTAGAGGTTACACTGATGCTAACGAATGGTAACGAGTTCAAGCGCGTTTTTTTTGTCAATGGCTAGACTGTCGTTTTCTATGTGTGCTCCTCGCCCGCCCGCTGAGCGACAACGAGGCTTAGCAATAGTCACTGCGTTGTTGGTCGTTGCCATCGTTGCCACATCAACCGCATTCCTCAGTCTTGGCCAACAAGTCTGGCTGCGACAGGCGCAGAATCTTGCCGATCGCGCCCAAGCCGAAACTGTGCGTAGCGGCGCACTCGAATGGGCCGCCATTATTCTCTCTGAGGATGCGAAGGACAATGCTATCGATGACCTCACCGAAGCCTGGGCGGAAGACATACCACCGCTACCGGCCGAAGGTGGGCTTGTTACCGGTCATATCGTCGACGCTCAGGGACAGTTTAATCTTAACAACCTTGTGCGCGGCGGTCAGATCAGCAACGAAGACGTAGCGGTCTTCCGGCGCCTATTGGTATCTCAAGAACTGCCGGCTGAACTTGCCGACTCGGTGGTCGATTGGTTGGATACAGATACCAGTACGCAACCCAACGGCGCAGAAGATATCGATTACTTAAACGTGGAGCCACCCTATCGTGCTGCCAACCAATTTCTTCAGAGCGTCGGCGAGCTGCGGTTGGTAAAGGGTTTCGATCGTGACGCGGTTGAAAAACTTCGTCCCCTGATTTCAGCCCTACCTGAAGCGACGAGCATCAATATCAATACTGCGCCATTAGCTGTTCTCAATGCTTTGTTTCCCGATCTGTCGTTGTCCGAAGCGGAAAGCCTGCTATCGCAGCGCAAAGATAATCCGTTCAGTGATGTGGGCCAACTAAAACAGCATCTGCCTTCCGATGCAGCGTTGCCGAAGGTCCCGTACGATATCAAAAGTAGCTATTTTGAAGTCGTAATTGATACGTCGTTCGGACGTCTACAGCGCCATACCGTTGCGCTACTACATCGTCCGTCGGGGACGCCGGTAAAGATCTTATGGCAACAACGACAATTGCTGGTGACAAAAGAAAGCAAGGTAGGCGATGGCGCTGAGTGAGAAATTGAATGGATTAGTGCCCAGGCGGTCGCTAAGCGCAATACGACGCTCCCCCCGCGTGTCCGGCACCACGCTCGAGTTATTCCTCCCGCGCCGATGGCCTGAAACTGGCACGCAGATCAATTGGTATGTGCGAAGCGGCGCAAGCGTATCGCAAGGACAGGCGGCTGTCCTTGATGAAATTCCTGCTTACTTAAGATCAACGCATGTAGTTGCCTGGACACCACCGGCTGATACGCTGCTAACTCAAGCAACATTGCCTACACGCAGTCGTAACAAAATTATGCAGGCGCTGCCCTTTGCATTGGAAGACCAACTTTTAGGCAATCCCCAACAACTGCATTTTGCCTACTATCGACAGGATGATGGCACCCTCGCCGTGGCAGTCACTTCGCGCGAGCGGCTGAGCACCTGGCTTGACGCTTTGGCAAAGGCCGGCTTGCGCCCGACCCGCGTGTGCCCGGCTAATCTGGCCCTGCCGATAGAACCCGACGGCTGGTCAGTGGCATTTGCCGGCACCGAGTTGTGGATACGCACGGGTCCGTTCAGTGGATTCGTGTGCCCGTTTTCGGATACACCGCCGGCAACGCTTATTGCCGGCCTGGACGAGGCGCGCGAGCAAGGCAAGCTGCCATCGCAGTTATCGGTTTTCGATCCTCCCGCCGGCTTCGACGCCCAAGCCTGGGGTTCGGATCTCGGCGTGGGCCTGGTAATCGCGGACCATACTTTTCACAAGGACGACAGAAATGCCCAGACGCCGTTGAACCTACTACAGGGTGACTTTGCTCCAACTGGCCAACTGCACCAACTATTCAGACCGTTACGACCGGCGGCACTGATCTTAGGTATCTGGTTTCTGGCGATGCTAGGTTTTAATCTGTCGGAGTGGTGGCAACTTAAGAGCGCCTATCGGTCACAACAACAAACAATGACCAGTCTATTTCAGAAGACCTTTCCCAGAGAAAAAGTAATACTCGATCCTGCGGCACAGATGCAACGCAACCTAGATGCATTGCGGGGGCAAAGCGGCAAAACGAGTGCTAACGATTTTTTGCCGCTGCTTGCTGGCATAGCCCCCACGTTACGGTCAAACCCATCGGTGAAGTTGCGTTCGCTAAAATACGGCGACACAGGATTAACCATTGACCTCAATTTGCCCGATTTCCAAGCATTAGAGGTGATAAAGAATGACTTAGGGGTCACACGTGCTTTCAGTGTGGAAGTACTTGCCGCAAACAGTCGCGCCTCGGGAGTTGAAGGACGCCTACGCATCCAACGGACAAGCAACTAAAAATGAATATTCCGCTATTCGATAGACTGCGTAATACTTGGAATTCCTTGCAATCGCGAGAGCGCTTGGTAGTAGGCGTTGGCGCGGTGATCCTGTCAGCCCTGTTGGGCTATAGCATTGTCTGGGCACCGGTGCAGCGTGACCTTTCGAACCTACGTATCGATGTTCCAAAACAGCGCACGCAGCTCGCGCTTATGCGGGTGCAGGCGAAACAGGTTGCGCAACTACGTAGCAGTGCGCCCGCTAAGATCGCATCTGGGAATCTCTTGACGAAACTAGAGCAGTCCGCTCAAAACCGTGGGTTAAGAGAAAATATCACACGCATGGAACCAGATGAGACGAACGCGGTACGTCTATCTCTGGACGCTGTCGATTTCAACGCTCTGCTTCGATGGCTCAAAGAGCTTCAAACCCAAAATGGCATCCGGCCTGAAACCGCAACAATTACGGCGCAGTCGGAACTTGGGCTAGTGAATGCCCGCTTATTAGTGCGTGGTCCAGGGCTATGAAGAAACCCGGGTTCGGAT
>LXTK01000204.1 GCA_001643475.1 Proteobacteria bacterium SPGG2
GTGCTCGACGAGGAAGCGGGCGCCGGCTATTGGCAGCCGGTGGACGCCAGGTCGGATGACGACTCCAATTGGTTCTCGAATACCCGGCTGACCAACTACCTCAAGGCCATGTCGGCGCGGCACGTCATGGTCGTCGCCGATTCCTGCTACTCGGGCAACCTGACGCGTGTGGCCACGTCCACCGTGCGGCCGAAGTCTACCCGCTGTTCTGCCGGCGCATGGACCAACATATTAAGCACAATCGGCGCACCACACATGTGAGTCACGCCGTATTGCTTGATCATCGGGAAGATCAGGGCTGGATCCACTCGGCGCAGGCATACATGTGTACCCGCAGCCGCGGTGACACCCCAGGTGTAGGTCCAACCATTACAGTGAAACATGGGGAGTGTCCACAGATAGATCGACGACTCACTTAATTTGAAAGCGAGTATTTGACCCAAGGCATTCAAGTAGGCACCGCGGTGATGATAAACCACACCCTTGGGGTTGCCGGTGGTGCCAGAGGTGTAGTTGAGACTTATTGCTTGCCATTCATCTTCAAGCGGTGGTCCGCCAAAATCTGGTTCGCCTCGCATCAAGAACGACTCGTAGTCACATTCCCCCAATAACTCGCCACCTTCGTAAAGTGGATCGTCGATGTCGATTACCAACAGCGGGTGCTTTACGTTCTTGATAACCTGACTAATAGTCTCCGAGAATTCCCGATCGGTAATCAGCACTTTAGTCTGCGCGTGATCGAGAATAAAACTGATGGTTGCTGCGTCAAGCCGATAGTTCAAGGCATTAAGTACAGCGCCGGTCATCGGCACGCCGTAATGCGCTTCAAGCATCGCCGGTATATTGGGCGCCATCACTGAAACCGTGTCACCGCGGCCTATACCGTGTGCCGCCAGTGCGCCCGCCAATCGCCGACAACGATCGGCAAACTCGTGATAACTGTAACGTTGATCACCGTGGATCACGGCCGTCTTATCCGGATATACGGTGCTAGAGCGCTGAAGAAAACTTAACGGCGTAAGTGGCACATAGTTGGCGCCTACCTGGCCGAGATCAGTGTCGTATATGGTAAGTAGTGGCACGTCTTTGTTCATGCAGCGATTTCATCATTTGGCCAAGCCAGCTGTCCAGTTCCATGGGGTGAATGGACTAACGACTCTTAAGAAAGGCGAGCGTATGAAAATGCGCTTGCTCGGGTCGATAACGGAACTTTGCACCAACCGGGCAAGCACGTCGCGCCAAACAACCGCCCTGTAAACAATCACTTCCTGCTTCGCTTGCAATGTGATCGCGACAGCGATCAACGTCAAGCTGCCCTGGTGCCAGGGCATCCACGGGACAGGCAGATAGACAGGGTCGACCTGCACAGCTCTCACAAGGGCTAGGGCGGAGAACCAGCGGCGGCAATTCGATCGACTTCACAAACACCAGCGCCCCACGGTACGCGTGCCACAGCCCATAGTCGGGATGAATGAGCGGACCGATCGGAGATGGCGTCACTGACTCCGCGCGTTGCGCCCAACGCAAGAACGGCAAATAGGGCGGACCATCGAATGGGAATAAGACGTGCGCGTTGCATTCGTTCGCCAACCTTGTCAACACTTCCCGCGTCCAGGTATTCAGTGGGTGCGGCTCGGTCGAGTCAACCGGCGCTCGTCGGAACACCTGCCACATGGCATCGCCGACATTCCCTGCGAGCACAACCGTGCTCGCATCTCGCCCGTCAGGGACCGGGGGCACCGCGTCCGCGGGCCGGGGATGAAAGCCACCGCGCGACACAAGCCCTATCGAAATTAAAGCGCTCTCTATGGTTGCAAGCTCCACCTTGCGATACCTACATATCTCGTGAGTCGGGGATCACATCAGCGTAGACAAACCCGTCTCGCTCGATGATTTTGCCCACGGATACCGGAATGGATCGGCGGAACATCGGCCCAGCATAAGCAAAGGTGTGGAACTCACCATTCTCCCCGCACGGATCCACCCCGTCGGGCAGATCACGCAAAAGGCCCGCGTCGTAAGTACGGCCGGCAAATTCATAGGGAAGGACCTTGGCATCGATGCATGTAAGGTGGGCGCGTAATCCGGCGGCAATCATCTCTGCCGCCAACACCCCAGTGTCTCGGCCCCATAGCGGAAATAGCGGCCGCAGGCCGCTGCGCTCTAGTAACGACTCTCGATACTCGCGGATATCTTCGAGAAACAGATCACCAAAGACCACCGCGTTAATTCCTTTTGCTTTCGCTTGCTCCAGGGTAATCCCGATCGCGGTCTCGTACTCGGTATTGGGGCAGGGTTCCGGAATGGGCACCGTGATCAAGGGCAGTCCGCAGGCGCGCGCTTGCGCCCAAACCAAAGACTCTCGCACTGCGTGCACCGCCACCCGTTTGGCGGGACGGTGAACGGTCGTGACTAGCCCCATCACCTCAATTTCGTCTTGTGCATGCAATACGTGTAAGGAATAGGCGCTGTCCTTACCACTGCTCCAGAATAGCCACGCCTTAACCGTCATCGGCACTTCTTACCGTGATACCCTATTGACGGCACTTAATAAATGCTTTCAGCCGCCATTGCAAGGGCACTAACGTAAAGCATTGCGCACGGCCTTAAAATAATGCGAGTTGTCTCCCTTAATTGCTCCAATACCGAAATCGTCTGCGCCCTCGGCTGTGCAAACATGTTGGTGGGTGTCGATGACCACTCCGACTTTCCAGCAGATGTAGTTAATGCTCTACCTCGGGTTGGGCCCGACTTAGGGATAGATGTCGACAAGGTAACGGCATTAAAGCCCGACTTGGTGCTCGGATCGCTGACCGTGCCGGGGCACGAGAAGATTGTCGCGGCCCTGGAGACTGCCGGCCTGAACTACCACGCGCCGGAGCCTGTGTCGCTGGAGGATGTGTATCGGGATGTGTTGGAGATTGCCGAATTGCTCGACGTACCGAGTAAGGGGCAGGCAACGTGCGAAGACATGCGCCAACGGATACAAGCAAATATCTCCCCTGCGTCTAACCGCACACCAACCATACTCGTACAGTGGTGGCCAAAACCGGTAATTGCGCCCGGTAAGAAGAGCTGGGTCAACGATCTCTTGGTGGCGGCCGGGGCGATTAATCCCTTGGCTGGGCGTGACGTCAAGAGTACGCCGCTTGAAGACGCCGAAGTGTTGGCACTCGATCCGGACGCGGTTGTCATTTCATGGTGCGGCGTGCGCCCGGAGAAATATCGGCCCGAGGTGGTATACCGCAATGAACAGTGGCAACAGATGAATGCGATCGTCAATAAGCATGTCTACTGCGTGCCAGAGGCCTACCTGGGAAGGCCGTCGCCACGATTGGTGCAAGGCTACGAGGCACTCAGGGATATCGTGGGCACACTTAGTAACAGCTGATAGGTCAACGCTTAAAAACCATGGTTTCGTACCTGACTGCGGCCGGCCATCGTTTAGAGTATGCATGGTTAGGACCTGACTCCGACGAAGCACCCACGCTGGTATTCTTACACGAGGGCCTTGGGTCGCTGGCCACATGGAAGGATTTTCCCAATGAGGTCGCAGCCGCTACCAGTTGTGGTGCTTTCCTGTATAGCCGCTGGGGTTATGGTAAGTCCGATCCACGCATCGGCCCCTGTAACGAGCATTACCTACGCGACGAAGCACTGACGGCATTACCCGAAGTGCTTAGCAACATGAAGATCCAGCAGCCCATCCTCATCGGTCACAGTGATGGCGCTTCGCTCGCGCTGATCTATGCGGGTGCAAATAGTAACGATGTTCGCGGGTTAATCTTGGAAGCACCCCATGTCTTCGTCGAAGACATCACGCTCGCCGGCATCAAACGCGCCGGACAGCTCTACAAAAGCACGGGCCTCCCGCAGAGATTGGCCCGCTATCATGGCGATCGGCCAGATGTAGTATTTCAAAACTGGTACAGCACGTGGACCAGGGCCGATTTTAGAAAGTGGAACATCGAAGATTCTCTATCGGCCATTTGCTGCCCACTACTCATCATCCAGGGTGAAGACGACGAATACGGAACCATCAAGCAGGTGGATGCGATCCGGACACAGGTATCAGGATCAGTGGAGGTACAGATGCTGCCCGACTGTGGGCACGCGCCGCACCGCGATCAACGGGAAGTAACAATAAACGCCATCATTCGCTTTGTGCGGGATCTGATTTGATTGCCGAGGATCGGCCACGCGGCCTCGCCCATAGCACCGTTAGCAATATCTTCAAACTTACCCTTGTCTTGGGGATAGACCTTGCATATCTCTAACCACCGACTCGGCGCGTACAACCCTCGCCCATCGCTACGTGCCTCAGGTAATACTTTTCGAGATCACCTTTTGCCGGCGAACTACTTGGGACGTTTCTCATGAACAACTACCTCCATCTATTGGCTTAGGATATCTCTAAGCTCGGTCGAAAAAACCTGGCATAGATCCAAAATCGCGCCTCACTTTCGGAATAGCGGCAAGTGTCTTGCGACAGGTGTCTTGATTGGAATATAAAGTGTGGCCCACTGTGCACGGTGAGTTGCCGGCGCCAATGTTTTCTGAACAATCCCGCGCCCCCACCAATCACGATGCCCGCAAGCGCACCAAACGTGGCTGAACCTAGCAAGACAAATCTTCAGCGTTCTGGCGATAGCTCGGCAAAGTCATGGATAAAATAGATGCCCAACGCCAAACCGACTAGCGCGCCGATCAGAAGACATGCGACAAATTTAACGACGAAGGAAAATATCGGGTTACTTTCGAACTGAACGGTGCGGCGTTCTTCACCCACCCGCATCGAAGCACACTTACATATTTCGTCGGTACTTGCCGCCAACGTCGAACAGGCAATGTGTGATTTGTCCCAGTGAACAACATCGCACGGCATCCATGAGTACCGCGAATACGTTCTCGTTGGCAATGACGGTTTGCTTGATGCGTGCGAGCGCATGCTTGGCGTGCTTGGCATTACGTTCTTGAAACTCACGTAACCGACTGATTTGACTCTGTTTTTCCTCATCGGTGGAACGGGCGAGTTCAACTGTCACGTCCCCGGTCGGATTCGGATTACGGAAGGTATTGACACCAATAATAGGTAGGCTGCCGTCATGCTTGCGGCTTTCGTAGTACAACGACTCTTCCTGGATCTTGCCGCGTTGATAGCCGGTTTCCATCGCACCCAGAACACCGCCGCGTTCGGCAATACATTCGAATTCTTGCAACACCGCCTTTTCTACCAGATCGGTAAGCTCCTCAACGATAAACGATCCTTGGTTCGGATTTTCGTTTTTCGACAGTCCCCACTCCCGGTCGATGATGAGCTGGATTGCCATCGCCCGACGCACCGAGTCTTCCGTCGGTGTGGTGATGGCCTCATCGTGGGCGTTGGTATGCAAGCTATTGCAATTGTCGTAAACCGCGATCAATGCTTGCAAGGTCGTGCGGATATCATTGAAGTCTATTTCCTGGGCATGTAGTGAGCGACCCGAAGTCTGAATGTGATACTTGAGTTTTTGGCCGCGTTCATTGGCGCCATACTTGAAACGCATTGCAGTCGCCCAGATACGGCGAGCAACCCGGCCCATGACCGAATATTCCGGATCCATACCGTTGGAGAAAAAGAACGAAAGATTAGGCGCAAAATCGTCGACATTCATGCCGCGTGCGAGATACGCCTCTACATAGGTAAAGCCATTAGCCAACGTAAACGCAAGCTGGCTGATAGGATTGGCCCCAGCTTCGGCGATGTGATAGCCAGAGATCGATACCGAATAAAAATTACGCACGTCGTGCTGGATAAAATATTCCTGGATATCACCCATCATCTTGAGGCTGAACTCAGTGGAGAATATGCAAGTATTCTGGCCTTGATCCTCTTTTAAAATATCGGCCTGCACGGTACCGCGAACGTTTTCCAATGTCCACGCCCGAATCTTGGCGACCTCGTCGTCGGTGGGTGGGCGACCATTGTCCTGCTCGAACTTATCCAGCTGTTGGTCTATTGCTGTATTCAAAAACATCGCTAGCACGGTAGGTGCCGGGCCATTGATAGTCATGGACACCGATGTTTGCGGATCGCAAAGATTGAACCCATCGTAAAGTACTTTCATATCTTCAAGCGTGGCAATCGATACGCCTGAGTTTCC
>LXTK01000301.1 GCA_001643475.1 Proteobacteria bacterium SPGG2
TGTCGGTAAAGATAGGCTCGACGAACTATCGGAGATGGCGGCGGTTGACCCGACCGCCGCTGGAAACCCGATACCCGCCGGTCCCCCCGAAATGAAGACAATGTTTATTAACGCTATTGAAGGTCGACTGTAGAAATTCCACGCCTGCGCGCGGGTAACGCTTTTCGTGTAAGGCGCTTGTTGGAATGCACGTGAGCCCTTTAAAGCACCACCATAATGGTAGAGGAACGCAAACATGAGCGACGAAATTCTCGGTGATCGCAAAAAAGCATTGGAGGAATCATTCTTCGCCAAGGAAAGCGACAAACTCCGCCAGGCCCTACAAGAAAAAGAGGAAGCAAAGAACAAGAAGGAAGCTCTTTCGGCCGCGTCTGGCATAACTGATGATGCGGTGCTCGAACAGCTTGTCGCGCTCGACATCCGCAGCGATACATTGGCAGCGCTGTCCCTTGTCCCACTAGTAGAAGTCGCCTGGGCGGACGGCACGATGGACGATAGCGAACGCAGCGCCATTCTGTCCGCCGCCAAGGACGCAGGCCTAAGCGGTGAAAGCGCGGCCCTGCTGGACGGATGGCTGGCCACAAAACCGAGCTACAAAGTGCTTTCAGCCTGGAAAGACTATGTCTCGGCGCTTGCGAGTACGATGGATGCGGCGGCCAAGGATAAACTCAAACAAGAGCTGCTCGGTCGCGCGCGCACGGTGGCAGAGTCAGCCGGCGGGTTTCTCGGTATCGGCAAGATTTCGAGCGAAGAGGAAGATAAGCTGGAGGAGTTGGACCGCGCTTTTTCGTGAGTTCTGGCCACCGACCATGGGAATCTGTACGAGACCCTTCATGAGCTTATCTTAGCGCTCGCATTCAACTATGCGGCGACCGAAGTGAAGATAACCGCTTGGCGGCCTGGCCGGCCTGCCTAATTCATCCTTTCAGGCAGCGATGGATCGAGTGCTGTAGCGGAAAGAGGAAATTTAGCTCCCGAACATGTGCGCTCGTCGTAGTAGTACTTGGCGATCGCTCCTAACCAACAATCTAAGGCAGAGATCACTATGCCATTCGCCCCCTCAGAAATGTCAATGTGGTACAAGCCAATCCGGCTCCACCATCCAAAAATGTCTGATGAAGATACCAGCGAAAAATACGAGCTACGCGAACAACGTACTGTAACTGAGACCAACCGAGAGAAGCTTCCAAACTTTGTTGAGGCACTTAAGCAACCCAAGTAAATGAATGTTCAGCCGTTCTACCAGCGGCGGAAGCGTTGGGATGCTGTGCGCCAATCGCGTTTGATCGAATCGTTTGTGATCAACATTCCCGTCCCACCGCTCTTCGTCTACGAAACCGAATTCAATACATACGAGGTCATGGACGGCCAACAGAGTATTACGGCTATACAGTCGTTTTATGCTAACGAGTTCGCCTTGAAAGGTTTGGAACGGTGGCCAGAGCTGAACGGAAGAAGGTACTCTTCAGTTTCCAGGGGTCGGGTCAGTTGGAAGCAAACGCTAAGCAGGTTTACCAACCAATTCGGCCATCGGACACCGACTTAATCAATTACTGCGGTGAAATCAAATTATTCACAGGGCCCTGCCCGTTCTTTTAACCGATATTTTCAGATACATACTTATAGATATCGTTCTTGACTCTACTTCCTTCTTCGAGAAGTATCGAAATTTCTGAGGAAGTTTCAGATATGAAGTCCTCGTCCTTGATAGAAGAAATATTTATCTTTACATTCATTGTTGCTCCCTCAAGTCCGGCATATGCCTGTTGTGACGCGACACCAAGGTCGCTGAGAGCGTTGGAATTAGATTTGCCAAGAAGCTTGCCTGCCAGTCTCAAAACGTCAAGGCATTCGCGCGCTATTCCGAGAGGTGACTGAACTGCTTCCTTGAAGCCTTTCTGTATTGCCTCTTTTCTTGATTTCTTATCTTCCTCGGTCTCTTTTGCCATTTTGAACGCAGCCATTACACCATTGAAAACCTCTGCATCAAGATCTACCCTTTTAAGAAGACTTTTTGAAAGGGTCTGAGCTTTTTTGAGAGCCTCGGCAAGTTCGATATGGAAGGACTCATAACCTTTCTCGCCTATAGTCAGGCTACAGACCATCGAGACCAGATCTGCCCCTAAGGCTCCAGAGAGCGCTGCCACACTTCCACCACCGGGTGCAGGGGAATTTGATCCTAGTACTCGACTAAATTCTTCAACTGATAGTTTTACAAGCATTGATAGTCCTCGCTATTTAATCTCAATAGTCCGACATTCCCCGGATGAACTGATATCGGAAGCTGGAGGGGCTGGGCCTCGTCCCTGTGGTGAGAATATGGCGCCGCCATCACGCCCGCCGAGGTCGCGATCACTACCGGTTGCAATCACGCCACCCAGTTGGCGGCACGCACCATACAAGTCTCTACACGACCGTCGGTTCTTGAAGACGCCCGCTTCACCTCAATTGTCATTTTTATTCTTGCTTCAAGGTTGCCATAGTTTCAAGTAGGAATAATTCTCGACGAATCGATTTGCTGCTGTTTTCCGTTTTTGTTAGGCGATAGGATGTTGGTGCTATGCAACGGCACCCATACCCATTTTGGTTTCCTCAGCAAGCCTGAATTCCCACCCTTTCACCGTCACCACGGTCACAGTTCTCGGCAAAGACTAAGGACTCGGCAATGGGCTAAGCGTCGAGCTCGAGGAGGTGATTCTCGAGGATTTGGCTCTTGTAATCCCAAGGCCCGTTAATCCCCTCAAGTTGCAGATACCACTCGGCGGTCTGGACAAGCACCTCCGCCGCGATGGTGCCGCAGACTTGCGCTGCTAGGACATTAACTCCATACCGAGCGGCCTCAGCTTTTAGCAGGTTGTAGACGCGGTGCAGGGGTGTCTTAAGCGGGTTGGTTATCTCGCAGGACACCACCGTGCAAGCCTTGCCCGTTCGACGGTGCGTCTGAGGTAAACCGATCACGCCCTGGATGTTGGTGAAGCCTCCGTGCTTGCCGCGCACATAGCTGGCCAGCTTTTTCGCGATTGCTAAATCCGTTGTGTCCAGCACCACGTTGAAATACGCGTCGTGTTCCTCCAAGGCGCCGACAATTGTGGCCCCTGCCGTCGGATGCAACTTCGCAGGACCAATGTCGGGAGCCCGCTCCGGATCTACGAGGACGGCCTCTTTGAGCCCCTCGTAGTTGCCTTTGCGGATGAAGGTCAGGCCTTCATTCTCCCGGCGGCGTGCATTCTTACCGGTAAAATAGATGGGCACGTCGTACCGCTTATACAACTCCTGGCCTAAGTCCTCGGCGAACTCCTTGCATTCGTCAATGGTAATGTCCTTGCATGGGTATATCTCAATGGTGTCCACGGCCCCGATACGCGGGTGGCGACCGCGCTGCTTCTCCATATCGATAAGTTCGTATGCCTTGCCGGCCGCGTCGAGCAATGCCTCTTTCATCGCCTCGGGGCGACCTAGCACCTCAACAGGCAGACGATTGAAATCAGAATCTGGCTCGTACCCAATGAGCTTGACGCCGTCGCGTCCCCGTAACTGGTCAATAATTTTGTCTATGACCTCTGCGCGAGTGCCATCACTGAAATTGGGGTCTGAAAGGATGTAACTCGACATTGAAAACGCCTCCTTGAGATAAGTGTCATGATTTATGAGGAAGTTTCAGCTACGAAGTATCTCATCTTCCTAGCCAACAAGGTTCATGCACCGGAATGGCTGCCCCCTTGCGTCGTGTGTGTAGTTGCTATTTGGCTACACAAGGGGAGGAGGTTTTCACGCCCTGATCGATCAGGAATTGTTTTTGAGGTCTTGGGCGCAAACTTGGTTCGTCATTTAGGCTGTCTTCCCATGCGAATGTTGCCCAGTTTCTCCGGTACCACGTCCAGCGCGGCCCATCTGTATATGTTCTCTCGCGTTGGCGATGCCAACTCAAAGTGTGACATATTTTACTTTAATTTTAATCAGTTGTAGTGGTTGAATTTGACAACACACCGTTATGCCACAGCCACCTCTGAATGATCTCGGCAGGTGGAGTTTTCGGGTTGTGGATATTCTAACGGATTTAGGCACGACAATGACGCCCCAGGTTGTGCCGGAGCTGAGCATAGGCATGAAAATTCGCAACTTGTGCCATGCACGAGTGAGTATGGCTTGTAAGTCCGGTATTCAGTATGCTGAATTTCGAAAATCGAATAGGGTATGCGCTGAGAGCCTGTTGGGGCGCTAAGCTGCAGCCGTGGTACCAAGCCGCCTGAAATACCACCCAGCGGTTGGTGCTGGGTCATAATTTAACAAAGAGAACATTCAGTGGGACAGCCCAAATCGGACATCGAGATTGCACGGGAAGCAACTATGCTGCCCATTGGGGAGATAGGCGCTAAACTCGGCATACCGGATCAGGCTTTGCTGCCCTATGGCTATACCAAGGCAAAACTGTCCAAGAAATAGACCGATTCCATCATGGAAAAGCCAGATGGTAAGTTGATTCTGGTCACCGCAATCACACCCACACCGGCCGGTGAGGGCAAGACCACTACATCCGTCGGTCTTGGGGACGGCCTCAACCGGATTGGCAAGAATGCGATGGTCTGCCTGCGTGAACCCAGCCTCGGGCCCTGCTTTGGCATCAAGGGCGGCGGCTATGCCCAGGTGGTACCAATGGAAGACATCAATCTGCATTTTACCGGTGATGTTCACGCCATAGGCGCCGCTAATAACCTGCTTGTGGCCATGCTCGACAATCATATTCACTGGGGTAATGCCCACGGTATCGATGCCCGTAGGATTTCCTGGCGCAGGGTAGTAGATATGAATGATCGGGCCCTGCGCAGCACGGTCTGTTCAATGGGTGATATCGGCAAGGTTTCGAGCGAAGAGGAAGATAAGCTAGAAGAGTTAGCACGTGCGTTTTCTTAGGTTCAAGGCTCTTTGCTCGTCTAAACGAAACTGAATGCGGACCACACAGCCTCCGCGCCTTTCCTTCGCGCGACTCCCCACACCACTGGTACCACTCGACAGGCTATCGAGAGAAATCGGTGGGCCACGAATATGGATAAAGCGTGACGACCTCACCGGTTCAGGCCTYAGCGGCAACAAGGTACGCAAACTTGAATTCACCTTTGCGCAGGCGTTGGCAGAGGACTGCGACACTCTTATAACTTGCGGTGGATTGCAGTCCAACCACTGTCGCGCCACCGCGATCATCGGCGCACGTCTAGGTCTTAAGGTACATTTGTTTTTGCGCGGCGTGCCGGCGGGGCTGCCCGACGGCAATTTGTTCCTCGATCACATCGTCGGCGCCGAATTCTCGTTTTACCCGCGCGAGGAGTATTACGCACGCCACAGCGAAATCTTTTCAGAATTGGTAGAACACTATGTAAAACTAGGTCGCAAGGCATTTGTCGTACCCGCTGGCGCTAGTGACGAAATCGGTGTGTGGGGTTATGTGGTGGCCAGCGAGGAACTAAAGACCGAAAGCAGAAGCCTAGGATTCTCGCCCGACTTTATTGTGTGTGCCAACGGTTCGGGCGGCACGCTTGCCGGCCTTGTCGTTGGAAATCTTTATCACGACATTGGTGCAACGGTTTGGGGGATCAATGTCGCGGATGATGACGCCCAATATTTCGAAGCCAAGATCCGTAACGATTTGCGCACGTGGAAGGAGCGCTATGGACAGGACCTAGACGTCGAAACGCCAGCCATCAATGTCATCGATGGCTATCTCGGTCCTTGCTACGGCAAGGCCGAGCCAGTAGTGTTCGAAACCATCACGCGGGTGGCAAGAACCGAGGGCATCATTCTAGATCCAGTCTACACCGGTAAGGCGTTTCACGGCATGCTCAAAGAAATCGAAAACGGTCGACTAAGTAGTGCGAGCAATATTATTTTCGTTCACACCGGTGGAATATTCGGGTTGTTTGCCCAACGCGATGAGTTTCACTTCCATAACAACTAACGATTCCCAGCCCAATGAGGATTGCGCGGTTCGCATCTTTCGGAATACCACACGAAGTCACTGACTGTGTCGAAGCCGACGATGTCGGTGCGCCGCTGGATGATGAAGTGGTGGTCGAGGTTGAGGCGTTTCCAATCAACCCAGTGGACCTGCTTACCATCGCCGGTGACTATGCCACCAAACCAGCGCTCCCGGCCATCCCGGGCTCCGAGGGAGTCGGTTGCATAATTGGCGTTGGTACCGACGTGAGCAATGTCGTCCCGGGTGATCGTGTGATCCTGATGGGCCGGGACAACTGGATGCAACAGCGCAAAGTGAAACACCACCAGGTGCTTAAGGTGCCGCATGGCGTAGATGTGCTGCAACTTGCCATGCTAAAGATCAACCCGGCCACGGCGTGGTTGATGCTGCACCAGTACGAAACCCTCAAGTCTGGCGACTGGTTGATCCAGGATGCGGCGAATTCCGGTGTCGGTCATAACATCATTCGACTTGCCAAGACCAGCGGTATATGCACCGTCAATGTGGTGCGGCGCGACGCCTTAATCGAACCACTAAAGGTGATTGGTGCCGATGTTGTAGTGGTCGATGGCGATGACCTACCCGAGCGTGTGAAATCAGCGACGGACAACGCAAAGATTAGACTCGCCGTCGACGCGGTTGCCGGTGATATTTGTATGCGGCTTGCCGATTGTCTGGCCGATGGCGCCACCATCGTGAACTACGGCCTACTATCCGGCAAACCCTGCATGTTGCGAAGCGACCAGACAATCTTCCACGGTATCACGCTGACCGGGTTCTGGCTCGCGAAGGCACTACCCAAAATGTCATTCGATGACATCACTGCACTCTACGGGCAACTCGCGGCGCGCATTGGCGACGGCTCGCTACATGTCGATATCGAGAAGACTTACCCCATCGAAGACATCAAAACGGCGCTCGCTCATGCCGAACGTAGCGGCCGTAGTGGCAAGATTCTAGTTACACCCAACGGCGCACTGCCTGCCCAGGACCACGCCTAAGTATCAGAGCGTCGATAAGCCATGACAGATACGCAACCATGGGCCGATGAGATCTTCGACGTTTTAAAGCAGGCCGATGTGCGACAAGTAGCGTATGTACCGGACGCCGGACACATACGTTTGATCGAACGAAGTCAAAACGATCCCACCCTAAAGACTATCGCGCTAACAACGGAAGAAGAAGGTATTGGCATCATCGCTGGCGCTTGGCTGGGTGGCGAACGCGGTGTCTTGCTCATGCAATCGAGTGGTGTGGGCAATTGCATCAATATGCTGGCGATGATCCAAGAATGTCGCTTTCCCTTTCTGACCCTAGTCACCATGCGCGGTCAGTGGGGTGAATTCAATCCCTGGCAGGTGCCGATGGGGCAAGGCACGAAGCCGGTGCTGGAGAATATGGGGATTATTGTGCAGCCAGTCGATACGGCCGACACACTAGCCGAAACAGTGGATGCCGCCGCGCATCTGGCTTTTGACGCCTACTGCGCGGTAGCGGTTCTCATCTCGCAAAGGATCATCGGATTCAAGAACTGGGGCGATGACCAGCCGTAGGGACATTACGCTTGATCGTCGAGCCGTGGTCGCACGCATACTACATGACCGTGGTGATGCGTTGCTCGTGACCGGGCTCGGCAGCACTACCTGGGATGCCGCTGCTGCCGGTGATCATACCAATAATTTCTATCTTTGGGGTGCGATGGGTGGCGCGGCCATGGTCGGCCTAGGCCTGGCACTGGCACAGCCGCGACGGCGTGTGCTTGTGATTACTGGTGATGGCGAACAACTGATGGGTCTCGGCGGCATCGCCACCATCGCCGTACAACGGCCTTCTAACCTGTCACTCGTCGTTATCGACAATGAATCCTATGGTGAGACCGGCATGCAAGACACCCATACCAAGCATGGGGTTGATCTCGCCGGCATTGCAACCGCCGCCGGCTTTGCGCGTAGCACCACCGTGTACAACGACGATGAGCTCGAAGCCTCGGTACCCGTGATCTACCAACAAACCGGCCCGATCTTCACCGTGGTTAAGGTTACCACCACACCAGCAGCAACCGTTCTTCCGCCGCGCGACGGGGCTTATCTGAAAAATCGCTTTCGCCAATCCCTGCTGAGGGGCAAAGCTGCCGAGTAGATCCGATTTTCACCATCGTTAAGGTTGCGATTTGGCAATCTCTGCTGGGGCGCAAAGCTACCGAATAAACAGTATCATTAGCATCGGACCACAACACAATCGGCGCCGCGAATACCTACAATCAATAGAATCGCAGCCGAGAGGCCAAACCATGTATTGCTTTGGTATCGGCGAAGCG
This sequence comes from Proteobacteria bacterium SPGG2, assembly GCA_001643475.1. Taxonomy (GTDB): domain Bacteria; phylum Pseudomonadota; class Gammaproteobacteria; order Acidiferrobacterales; family SPGG2; genus SPGG2. The sequence goes on from LXTK01000301.1 coordinate 8,289, forward strand.
ATCAGACGAATACGATTCTACCGCCTTTTTGTCGTAGTCATCATGCAACTCGGCCTGGCGCTCCCAGTCTGGTCCGCCACATTCACGGTAAACAGCACCATCGATGCAGCTGACGTCGCTGCCGGCGATGGCATTTGTGCCGACGCGTCGGGCAACTGCACCTTACGCGCCGCTATCCAGGAAGCCAACGCCCTCGCTGGTCTCGACACCATTGTGCTCGGCGCAAACACTTATACGTTGAGTCTTACGGGCACCGACGACAACGCGGCCGCAGGCGACCTGGACATCACGCAAGATGTGAATATTAATGGGATGGGCGCCAACAGCACCATTATTGACGGTGGTGATATCGACCGTGTCTTTCACGTCGCCCCATCCGGCGGCGTTACTGTCATGATCTCAGACCTGGCGATCCGAGACGGTAATATCTCAGGAGCGTCGGGGGGCGGTATCCACAATGGGGGGACGTTGGACCTCCGGGACATCGCACTTAGCAGCAATGTATCCGATGTTAACGGCGGCGCGATCCTCAATCTCGTCACACTTACGATAACGAACAGTACCATAAACGGGAACACCGCAAGTGGTGACGGCGGTGGCATCTTCAATAGCGGCAACCTCACACTCAAGAACAGCACCGTCACCAGCAATACCGCAAATGATGAGGGTGGCGGCATTCTTAATAGTAGTAGCGGTACATTCACGTTTAACAACGACACCATTAGCCACAACGTGGCCGCGATCAACCGCGGTGGTGGGATCTCCAACAGCGGAACCGCCACGCTGAGAAATACCATTGTCGCCAACAATACCGGCAATAACTGTAGCGGTACCGGTACGATCACATTCAGCGGCAACAATCTGGACAGCGCAGATACTTGTGGCTTCACTGGCGCGGGTGATATCACCAATCAGAACCCGCTGCTGGGCAATCTAGCCAGTAATGGCGGGCCCACGCAGACTCGTGCCCTATCAATGGCCAGTCCGGCTATTGACGCGGGTAACAACGGCACGTGCGAGATGACCGATCAACGCGGGGTGGCACGCCCTTCTCCAGTGGGCGGGGTCTGTGATATCGGCGCCTTTGAGTTTACGCCCGGCGTAGACCTGGCCCTGACCAAGACCGACTTTGATGACTGTGCGGATCGGGACGACATATTGACCTACGTCATCACCGTGGTGAATAACAGCGCAGACGATGCGACGGGTGTGACGGTTACCGATACCCTTCCCAGTGGTGTCACGTTTGTATCCGTTACTTCCAGCACTGGTAGTTGCATCTTGTCGGTGGGCACGGTTACCTGCGACTTGGCGACGCTGACGGGCGGTGACAGCGTTACCATCACTCTGCTTGTCAGGGCAGATAAGGTTAAGCAAATCATCAACGTCGCGAGCGTGCGCCTGAATGAGCTCGATCCAAATCTTGCCAACAATAGCGCCGAGGATGAGACCCGCATTAATTGCAGCGAAGACCAGTGTTTCATCGCCACCGCTACCTTCGGCAGCCCGATGGCGAAAGAAGTTGCAGTCTTACGCGCATTCCGCGATCGATATTTGATGCCTAACGCGGTCGGCAAGAAGTTTGTCGAGCTCTACTACCGATATAGCCCGCCCATCGCTGASCGCATYCGCGAGAGCGACACGCTTAAGGCTATTGTCCGCGYYGCMCTCAAGCCACTGATAGCGYTAAGCCGACACYTRKTAGATACAAARARCGCGCCACMCACCCAACAACGCCATCGATATGGCCCTGGMGRCTAGGRCSAGAACTTGCAAAAATMRCCGCTTTAACAAGAATTWATCGCCCCAACTAGGAGAACCWGTCATGCATGCCCAAACACAGRCACTCGAGAAATATAAAATGCACATCGACGGGGCGTGGGTTRAGTCCCGCTCCGGCGATTGGTTTGAAAGCGACAATCCRTTTACMGGGCGGCCGTGGGCRCTAATCCCGCGGGGTAACCGCGATGATRCYRATCGYGCGGTACAGGCTGCCCACAAGGCTTTTTCGAGTGGTGAATGGCCCAAACTATCAGCGTCTCAGCGCGGGGCATTGCTGCGCAACCTCGGTGACCTGCTAGTAACACAGGCGCAGGATCTTGCAAACACCGAGGTGCGCGACAACGGCAAGTTACTCGCCGAAATGGGCGCACAACTCAACTATTTGCCGCAGTGGTATTACTACTACGGCGGACTTGCCGATAAGATCGAGGGTGCCGTCATTCCGGTGGACAAGCCCGGTAACCTTAATTACACGCGCCATGAACCGCTTGGTGTGGTGGTGGCCATCGTCCCGTGGAACTCGCCGCTGTTGCTGACGGCCTGGAAGCTTGCGCCCGCCCTCGCCGCTGGCAACACGATAGTGATCAAACCGTCCGAATATACGTCGGCGTCGATACTCGAGTTCATGAAAGTGTTCGAGCAAGCCGGCTTTCCTCCGGGCGTGGTCAACGTTGTTACCGGCTTTGGGCCAGACGTCGGTGCACCACTCGTGGAACACCCACTCGTCGCCAAAGTGGCGTTTACCGGGTCGAAAGCGACCGGTGAAAAGATCTACGAAACCGCCGCGCGTGGTCTCAAACGGGTAAGCCTGGAACTCGGGGGTAAGTCACCCAATATCGTGTTCGATGATGCTGATATCGAGAATGCCGTCAAGGGCGTCATATCGGGAATCTTTGCTGCAACCGGTCAAACCTGTATTGCCGGTTCGCGATTGCTCGTACAAGAAAGCATCCACGATCAGTTTGTTGAAAAGCTCGTCGATTTCGCCAAGACCGCCAAGATGGGAGATCCGATGCAGCTAGAGACCCAGGTCGGCCCCGTAACCAACAAACCGCAATACCAGAAGGTGCTTGATTACATCGGTATCGCTAAAGATGAAGGTGCCGAAACCCGGCTCGGTGGTGATAAGGCGAACCGACCCGAATGTGGCGACGGTTGAGATAGAGTCCGAGTGCCAATCCTGCGCCGAGAATGAGGCCGAAGGTGATCTCCACGCCCTCGGAGCGGCCGAT
>LXTK01000244.1 GCA_001643475.1 Proteobacteria bacterium SPGG2
CAAATCAAACAATACTGCACCTCTTGCAATGATTTGTCAAAAAGCAGATCTTACAGTAGCTACTGGTTGTGCATTGACAAATATTCCACTAATTATTATCTCTGATGAAGAATTTTCTTCTATTGAAAATGGAATGAAAATCTCACTTGATACAGATTCTTCTAATCCCATTCATTATCAGTAATCTCTTCTTTTTGTGAATCTCCAATACCTACTTCTTTAATCTGACTTTGTCCTGCAGGTAAAACACGAACAAAGTCATCTATACTTATTTTCTTAGTAATTGCTTCTTCCATTTTTGAAAATTCCAATCTTATTTTTTTAGCATTATCAACCATTTCTGAACCATGTGGTTCAATTATAGCATAACAGATAGAATTTTTCTTTATTGTTTCTGGTGTACCGCATGTTAAGGCATAACCATCTTCTTGAGGAATTATTCCTACAGATAATTTGAGAGTTTCTGATTTAATAAAATTTCTTTGTCCTTCAATTGTAAAAGATCCCTTTGGTAAAAATTCTCCACTAGGTGCAGATTTTTTTATTTGATCAGGATTTACCCAATATGCACTTACTCCATACATTCCTTCTCTCCATGCACGACTAAAGCAAACTGTAGCATGTGCAATTTCATTCATGCTTGTATCGGGTGCATTTTGTGCATCTTTTAAAACAAAAAATGGTGATCCAAAGATATCTGCATGAAAAACTTTGTCATTTTTTCCTAAATGTTTTCTAACTACTGCTGAATTTGATGCTGCATCTCTTCCACCAATTGCAAGTAGTCCATCAGATGTAAAGAACCATCTGTATCTTTCATACCAGTTTTTCTTTCTAATTTCTGTAACTAGAATCAAATCTTTTTCAGATTCTGTTTTGTTTTGAAATTTCTCTAGTTTCTTCTCTGTTTTTTCTTTTATTTTTTGAATAGAACTTATTGCACCTGATTGTTTTTTTGCTTTGTCAAATAACACTGATGCAATTGATTGAAGTGAAGCTTTAGTGTTTATCTTAATTTTTTCGTCTTCAATAACAATTAATGAAATTCCTTTTTCATTAACTAATTTTGTGTTATGATTGGCTAAAATTTCCTGTGCAGGAACGTCCTCTATTGATATTATTCCTTTTGAAACCATTTCAAAAAGAGAATTGGCAACATTTGTAATGTTTTTTGATCTTTCTTTGACTGTTTCAATTGCTCTTTCTTGCTCATAGATTTGGGTTTGTAATTCTTTAATTTTTTTATCAGAACTGCTTGATTGAATTGATTTTCCTTTCTCAACCAAGTTTCCTGTAAAAACTGTATCTAGCCCTTCGATGAAACTATTTACATTTGTTATCTCTCCTTCAACTTTTCCTAATTTTAAAGGAAAAACTTCAGTTTTTTCATTTTTCACTATGAATACTTCATGTTTTCCTGATATGACATCTGAAACAATCTTTTTCGTGGTTTCAAAAATCTTCTTTATCTCTTCATGAGTTAACTGGTTCCCAATTTTTTTTGAATCAATGCTTGCAATTTCGAAAATCCCCTCAACATATTTTCTTGGTAGACCTAAAGTTCGTCCAATCCATTTTGCAGAAACTAAATCTGATGTTTTCAGAGCATCAAAATCTGATTCTGACATGTTAAAAATATCTAATTCATTTTTTGGAGGTTGTATATACTCTAATCCAATACTTAGCTTTCTATGTCTTACATCTATAGAATGCTGTAGTGCAAGAATTTTTGTCTCTTTATTGCAGAGTAAAATATTACCGTCTCCAAAAAATTCACCTATCACAATAAACTCTTTTCCAAATCCTTCAAAAGTAAAGTATGCAATTCGTTCTGAACCAATCTGTTCAATTTTTTTTAATTTTAATCTAAGAAGATCACTTCGTAATCTCTTAAGTAATCTATTTGGCTCCATCTGATCAATTTTTACTGTAGTCAGCCAAACACCAAATGTTGATATCATCATAAAGAGATCACTTTTTTCAGTATGATGAAGTTTGAAGAGAAGACTATCCTTTGTAATTCCATAAATGTTGCTGACATAGTAGTCTTGAACTTGTTCTGATATCTGATCTACCAAATACCGTAATTCTATTCCTGCTAGAGTCATGACTCTGTGTTTTGTACCTAAAATTATACTCTTCCTATTATGTGCTCAATCTTTGACCAAAGGTATTAAACATGGTTTGATTGAGACACGCTAGAAATTTACTTGGCAAAATTCAAAAAGAAAAAATCACAAGCAACATCAGATAGTCCTGAAAAGGAATTATCTAAAGAAGAAGCAAGTGATACTCCAGAAATTGAAAGTCAACCAACCACTCCTGAAGCTCCTCCAAGCGAACCACAAGTAAATGAAGCTGAACGAGATGAGAAAGATCGAAAATTAAATAAATTATTTTGGATGCGAGTGGCATTAGCYATAATTGCAGGWRCWGCAGCTACTTTCATCTTTGAAGATATTGAAGGTGARGAGAGAAGATGGTCTTCAATTGGTTTTATGRTAATWKTATTTTTTGYTACAATAATGRTTGCMAAARGWATGAAAATGCAGWTACCACGTTCWGATAGAAAAAAACTTGTAACACAAGGWATAGGTAGTTATATTTTCATGTATYTRTTCACATGGATTCTAACTTAYACACTTGTTAATGYAGGAAGTATATCAAGTGGAATTCCTTSRCYAATTTCTTGATCTWCAAGGAAGAATAGATGATGTGGAATTTTAAAACTCCTGGAATTCCTGATGAACTMTTTGAACGWACAGARAAAGTTCCAATWACWAAAGAAGAAGTAAGRGTAATWCARATYRGWARASSWMGWKTASGKMMWNGANRWKTAGWTYWYGRTGKWSGYYGTRKMAKTRRTTCAATCTCAGTAGAAGCAGCTATTCAAGTTGAATCATCTGGAAAAATTCTGGCAATAGATTACGATGAAAATGCTATTGAATTAACAAAAAAGAATATTAAAAAATTTGGGCTTTCAAATGTTTCATTAATTCATGGAAACGCAAAACAGAAAATCATTGCATTAGAACCAGCTGATGCAATATTTGTTGGTGGTACAGGTAAAGATACAGCTGAGATTGTTGAGTTGTGTCATGACAAGTTAAAAGCTGGTGGAAGAATTGTGATTGGAACAATATTGATTGAGACTCTTTATACTGTTTTACAGATTTTAGATAAATTACAATTTGATTCTGTAGACATAACGCAAGTTACAATCTCAAAGAGTAGAAAGACTAGTACAGGAACTATGATGCTTGCAAGAAACCCTGTAACAATAATTTCTGCAACTAAATCTTAATCTAGCTTTTAATTGGGAACATAAACCAGAATTTGTATGACAGGTTTAATTGGGATTGGAGTAGGTCCTGGCGATCCTGAATTACTTACGGTAAAAGCAGTAAAAGCCATTCAGAATGCGGATATTATCATGTGTCCGGCCTCAAATGAAGATAGACCAAGTATTGCGTTATCTGTGGTATCATCAATAATTGACAAGTCAAAAAATCAAGAAATTGTAAAATTAATTTTTCCAATGACAAAAGATAAAGATATTCTTAAGGCAACTTGGAAAAAAAATGCAAAGATAATGGCAGAAAAAGTTTTGTTAGAAAAAAATGTTGTTTATCTTACWGTWGGTGATCCWTWTCTTTAYAGYACTTGGATCTAYATGCACAAAGATCTTAAAGAAAATTATCCTGACATGAACATTAGTGTTATTCCRGGAATTGTTTCGATATTTACATTTGCAGCAAARGTTGGTGTTAGTGTTGCTGAAGGTGCAGAAAAAGTTGCTATAATTCCATCTTGTTATGATTTATCTAGTGTAAAAGAAATTGCAAAACATTCTGAATCTATGATATTTCTTAAAGATGGAAGATATTTTGATCAAGTAATTAAAGTCCTAAAAGAATCTGGATTTCCTGATGACTCTATATTTGCAATTGGACAGGATCTTGGAACCGAAAATGAAATTATTCGAAAAATGACTTTAGGTGAAGTAAATGATGGTACATTAACCACAAAATATTTTTCAATATTGGTGGTAAAGCGTGTCTAAAGTTTTTTTTGTTSGWTGACCTCGGCCATCTTGGTGGTCAGATTCTCGGCATTGCGGTTACGCAGTTCCTTAACTGTATCAACGCCGGCGCATTCCAGAAGTTCGCTGTATTCTTCGCCGACACCCTTGATGCGACACAGATCAACCACGGTTACCCACTTCAGGATCTGTGACTCGCCGATGCCCGTCTTTTGGGCAAGGCCTTGACGACCGCCCTGGGTACAACCGATCTCCAACAGAGTATCGGTGTCGGTGACCTCTGCCGCCCGCAACTTCTCCCCGTAGCTCGGGCCGATCCCCTCGACCTGTTCGATTTTCTATTTGCCATTTCATCCTCCTCTCATTGTTTGAACCTAAGGGTTTAGCGGGCGATGTGCCTAAAATTGTCGATGTCAAGCTACGCCGCCACGCTGCGTCGAGCGGTGCTCAACATGGTTGTTAGGCGGTTGCAACACTTTGCATTTTCGGTGGCAACCGGCATAATCTCGTGAAACGTATAAGAAAAGTGAATTTTCTGTAAAGAATTTAGCCTCGACACCGTCCTGGCCGCCGCAATAGAGGAGGAGTGCTTATGAGTAAGCCCCTGATTGCCCTGCTTGGGTTAATCGCGTTGGGACTGCTGTGCTTTTTCTGCATCCGTGGCCACGTGCCCACCATACAAACCGACCTTATTGCCCGCACGAGCGGGGCCCTAGTCGCGGCGGGTATACCGTGGGCGAGCGCCAACGCCGATGGCCGTGAACTTATATTAGAGGGTGTCGCCCCCAACGAGGAGTCTAGGAAGCAGGCTGGCGGTATTGCCCGCCAGGTCTGGGGCGTACGCACGGTGGATAACCGACTGACGGTAGCGATGGCCGAGCCGACCCCCGAACCGGCGGTCAGCGCACCTGAACCGAGCCCGGTCGCGGCCTGTCAGCAACAGTTTGACGAGGTCCTTGGTAATAAACGCATATCGTTTGAGACTGACAGCGCCACTCTAAAACGGGAGAGCACCGTAATGCTCGATGAGCTTGCTGCTATTGCCGATCGATGCCCCAACACTCGCATACAGGTCGCTGGACATACCGATGCGCGTGGCAGTGATGAGTTCAACTTGTGGCTGAGTCAGGCGCGGGCGGAATCGGTGACTAGTTACCTGGTCGGCAAAGGTGTTGATGCCACACGTTTGTCAGCCATCGGCTATGGCGCATCACAACCGATCGCTGACAACGTTACCGCAGCCGGACTAGCAAGAAACCGACGCATAGAGTTTAGGTTGGAGGAGAAGTAGTCGTGGGTTATTTAATTATGCAGGTGCTTTTTTGCTTGTTGCTCGCGGCTGCGATTGGGTTAGTGGTCGGTTGGCTCATACGTCGTTTCATTTGCCAGAAGCAAGCACAGGCGTTGGAGGCCGGGTGGTCGGCGCGCTTGAGCCGGGTAGAAACACAACGCGATGAGCTTGCAGCGCGCGTGGCTCAACTGGAGCGTAGTACTGTCGGGGCCGGCCAAGCGACTAGCGCGCCTAGCACAAGCGCGCATCAGCCGGCGACGTTACGACGTGCCTCGTTGGTGCCTGGCGCGGAGAAGCCTCGCTTGCTGTCTGGGCCAAAGGGGAACCCGGACGATCTCAAACAGATTAGCGGTATTGGGCCGAAGCTAGAACGTACGCTTAACGAACTAGGTGTCTATCACCTTTATCAAATTGCCCAGTTTACTGTGAGCAATGTTGCTTGGGTCGACGAACATTTGAGGTTTAAAGGACGTATCCAGCGTGAGGGCTGGGTTGAGCAAGCAGTGGAGCTCGCCGCTGGTCGCCCGACCGAGTTCAGCCACAGGTATTTGCCTAGGACAGGGAAATAAGATTCGCCGGAACGCAAAGCCCGTATATTGCCGGTCCAGGGGAGGGATGTTCGTTGATCTCCACCGGTGATGGGCGTAGCCTCACACTTAGCTGTGTCAACAAATAACGTCGGCATCGCGGGTCAGCGGTGCCGATAAAACTACGACTCGCTAATACTAACTATCACTAACCTGCGGGAGACAGCTCAAATGGATCTAACAAGCTTACTTACCTCTTTGCAAACTACTCTGGGTGAACTGCTTCCACGAATCGGTGGGGCGATTATCATCCTTATCATCGGTTGGCTCGTAGCCGTCGTGGCCCGCGCCGGCATTCGCAAGAGTCTATCGATGCTCAAACTAAATGAACGTATCAGCAAGAGCGGGCAACTCGATATGAATGTGGAGTCCGGTATTGCGACCGGTGGGTTTTGGGTCATTATTCTGATCATGCTCATCGCTGTATTCAATACACTTGATCTGCAACAGGTGTCACAACCGCTCAATGCGCTAGTCACCCGTGTATTTGAATATATACCTCAGCTGATTGCGGGCGGGATATTGCTCCTGCTGGCGTGGTTGCTCGCGACGGTTGTGCGCATGATCGTGACCCGGACCCTCGCGGCCACTAAATTGGAAGAGAAGCTCAGTGCTGAGGCAGGCATGATCTCGATCGGCGACAATATTGGTAACGTCGTCTATTGGTTGATCATCTTGTTATTTTTGCCGGCCATTCTTGGSGCSYTKCRACTCGAAGGACTGCTGGCGCCGGTRCAGRRYATGGTCSASRAGATCCTTGRCWTGTTGCCCAATATTTTTGGGGCAGGTCTACTCGCTGTGGYCGGTTGGTTTGTGGCCAAGATACTGCGCGATGTGGTGACMAATCTGCTTAGCGCKGCCGGGGCTGACAAGCTCGGCGARCGCGCTGGATTAAAAGGCACTWTAGGTRTATCGCGTCTGGTTGGCATGGTSGTGTTCATTTTTATCTTTCTACCACTSCTGATYGCGGCRTTGGCGCTGTTGGAAATCGAGTCGATCTCCGGACCGGCAACGGATATGTTGCGGTTGGTGATGAACGCGATTCCGAATATCTTCGCAGCCGCGGTGATTCTGGCCTTAACCTATTACGTGGCACGCTTCGTAGCCCAGCTCTTGAGTACCCTCCTAAATGGCGTCGGCTTCGACACCCTCCCCGAAAAACTAGGCCTGGAACAGGCCTTTGCGAAAGGTATGACACCTTCGAATCTGGTGGGCAAGATCATCGTCTTTTTTGCAATGCTGTTCGCGGCGGTTGAGGCTTCGAACCGCATGGGCTTTGGTCAGGTTAGTGAGCTCGTGGGTACCTTCATCGAGTTCGGTGGCCAGATCCTGTTGGGCTCGGTCATTCTGGCGATAGGTTTTTGGCTGGCCAATCTCGCCTACCAGGCTATCGTCAAGCTGACCGGGGGCAACAAAACCGCTAGCGGCATCGCCCGCATCGCTATCCTTGGGTTGGTAACGGCCATGGGCCTGCGTGCGATGGGACTGGCGGATGATATCGTTAACCTGGCGTTCGGGCTTACGCTTGGTGCGGTCGCGATTACGGTGGCGCTGTCATTCGGACTGGGTGGTCGGGAGGCAGCCGGCAAACAGATGGAGTATTGGTTTAGCCAGCTTCGCAAGCGCTAGTCTTCATCCTTCTCCGTAGCCGGGAAGGCCGCCGAATTAGCTCCCGTGGGTAAGAAAGTGTCTTACCTACGGGGTCTTGCTGCCCCGCACCGGTTCCCGATAGTTCAGCTTAGGCTCGGCTACCTGGAATTTCTGCTAGCTCGGCTGTAGATTACGCGTTCTTAATGTCCATGGGGTCGTTTGATCTAGATGTCTGAATATCGCGCTAGGCGCATGCTAGTCTCGACCAACAAGCGCAGGTTGTTTATCAAGACCTATGGTTGTCAGATGAACGACTATGATTCTGCGCGTATTGCCGACGTCCTTGCCGCCAGTCACCACTTGGAATTGACGGATGAACCGAGCGAGGCCGATGTGTTGCTGTTGAACACCTGTTCGGTGCGTGAGAAGGCAGAAGAGAAGGTCTACTCAGAGCTTGGCAGGTGGAGAGCCCTGAAACAGGATAGACCGGGTGTGGTCATCGGCGTGGGGGGTTGTGTAGCGAGCCAAGAAGGCGAGGCTATCATTAAGCGGGCACCCTATGTCGATATCGTGTTTGGCCCACAGACGCTACAGCGGCTGCCGGAGATGTTGGATAGCGTAATAAATAAGCAGCGACCTGCCATCGATACGACGTTTCCGGAGATCGAGAAATTCGATCGCCTTCCCGAACCCGGTGTAAAGGGACCACGTGCCTACGTGTCTATCATGGAGGGCTGTAGTCGTTATTGCACCTTTTGCATCGTCCCCTACACGCGCGGTGAGGAGTTTAGTCGTTCGTTCGACGACGTCATCGCTGAAATCGTGCATTTGGCCGAACGTGGTGTTCGCGAAATCACCCTTCTAGGACAGAATGTGAACGCCTACCAGGGGGCCATGCACAGCGGTGCCGTCGCCGATCTGGCGTTGTTGATTAACTATGTCGCGGAGGTCGACGGTATTGATCGCATACGATTCACCACTTCACACCCGGCCGCGTTTACGGATCGACTCATCGATGCTTTTGCCGACGTGCCCAAGCTGGCTGATCATTTGCACCTGCCGGTGCAAAGTGGTTCGGATCGTATACTGGCGCTGATGAAGCGAGGCTACACCGTTCAGGAGTATCGCAATAAGATACGTCGATTACGGGAAGTGCGCTCAGAGATAAGCGTCTCCAGCGATTTTATTGTAGGTTTTCCGGGCGAGACGCAAGCGGATTTCGAGGCGACCATGAACCTGGTAGAGGAAGTCGGTTTCGATAGTTCTTTTAGTTTTATCTTTAGTGCTCGCCCAGGTACACCCGCAGCCCAGTTGCCTGATTCAACACCACCTGAGGTCAAGGCGCAGCGGCTTGCGCGACTGCAAAGGCGGCTGGGCGAAATGCGCGCCGCCATCAGCGGCCGGATGCTGGGAACTATCCAGCGTGTACTGGTAGAGGGGCCATCTCGCAAAGACACCCGACAACTCACTGGGCGAACACCAGACAATCGGGTGGTGAACTTTGTCGATGACGATCAGACTCTGATCGGGCGGTTCGTCGACGTGGAGATCACGGAGGCTCTGTCTAATTCGCTGCGCGGTAGGCGCCCGATGGGGTCTCGTGCCACTAGCGCATCGGCGCCTTTTTGCAGCTAAACTTATAGATAGAAGGTTGCTGCTACGCGGGATCCCCTGACCTGAGCACTAAATCCACAAAACCTGTGCCCAAACGGGCAATCGAGTTTAATCTTACTCCCGCCGACAATGGCCGGTTGGCCAGTATTTGTGGGCTAAATGATGAACATCTGCGGCAGATTGAACAGGGCCTGGGGGTGGAGATTGCCAACCGAGGCAACGTTTTTCGTGTCACCGGTGAGGCTGACGCAGCCGCTTCGGCTGAGCGCCTGCTCCAAGCCCTCTATCACTCGGCTAGCCCAACCAGCGCGTTGACCCCGTCTGATGTGCAGATGGCGCTGCAGCAAACAAGCAACGATCTTTCTACCGACGAAGACCCCGAAACCGTTTTGCGCGCCCCAAAACGGGTGGTCAAGCCTTGCAGTGCACGACAACGGCAATACATTCGAAATATCCGCTCACATGACGTCAATTTTTGTATTGGCCCGGCCGGTACTGGCAAGACTTATCTAGCGGTCGCCTGTGCCGTTGACGCACTTGAGAACGACCAAGTTGAACGGATCATCCTGGTACGACCGGCAGTCGAAGCTGGGGAGCGGTTGGGATTCCTACCGGGTGATCTTGGGCAAAAGGTGAACCCCTATCTGCGACCACTATACGACGCACTCAATGAGATGCTGGGATTTGAACGGGTGGGCAAGCTACTCGAGCGAAACATTATCGAACTCGCGCCACTTGCCTACATGCGTGGCCGCAGCTTGAATAAGTCTTACATTATTCTTGATGAGGCGCAAAACACCACGGCCGAACAGATGAAAATGTTCCTTACGCGTATTGGCTTTGGTACTACTGCTGTCATTACCGGCGATATCACACAGACCGATTTGCCGCGCGCACAACAGTCGGGCCTGAAGCACGTGATGGAAATATTGGCCGGCGTCCAAGGTATTACCTTTACTTACTTCGCCGCCAATGACGTTGTCCGCAACCCGTTAGTGCAACGTATCGTTGAGGCCTACGATGCACATGAGAAAGTGATTCAAACTCGCCGAGTCGAAGAATCGTGACAGCAAAGATAAACGTAGAGTATGTGTCAAACGCATCCGAGCTGCCCGCCGAGGCGATGATTGCGCATTGGGCACAGGCGGCCCTCGAAGGACACGAACGTTATGTGGAAGTAGGGGTTCGTATTGTGGACGAATCGGAGATTATCGAACTCAACCAGCGCTTCCGAAAGAAAGCTGAGCCGACCAATGTATTGTCGTTTCCGTTCGAAGATCCACCCGGCACGCAAACCGATGTACTTGGCGATGTTGTTGTTTGTGCTCCGATTGTTTCTAGTCAAGCCCAAACGGAAGGCAAACCACTATCGGCCCATTGGGCCCATATGGTTGTGCACGGTATAATGCATTTGCGCGGTTACGACCATGAGACCCCCGAAGAGGCGAACGCCATGGAGCATATGGAAACGCGTATCCTCGAAGGTTTAGGCTTTCCCGATCCCTATGCCTTGAGCTAATACTCGATAGAGACGATGAGTAAGGACGACGATAACCCTAGTAACAGTACCAACGGCACTGGGTCACCGGCAAAATCTCTTTTGACTTTTCTGAGCCAGATCTTGCTCAGAGAACCTCATTCCCGTAGAGAGCTAATTGAGTTGCTACGCGATGCGCAGGCGCGTGATCTACTGGATCGTGATGCATCAGATATGATCGAAGGTGTGTTGCAGGTTTCTGAAATGCGAGTGCGTGACATCATGGTGCCACGGGCGCAGATGGATGTGGTGGACAAGAACAGTAAACCGGAATCCTATACCTCCATGGTAATAGAAACTGCTCACTCACGTTTTCCAATGATCGATGGCGATAAAGACAAGGTGGTCGGTATTCTGCTAGCCAAGGATTTGTTGCGTTACTATTACCAGAAAGAAAAGGACAGTTCATCGTATTTCGATATCGATGATATCTTGCGCCCTGCAGTTTTTATCCCGGAAAGTAAGCGACTCAATGTGCTGTTACGTGAGTTTCGTATTAACCGCAATCATATGGCCGTCGTCGTTGATGAATATGGCGGTGTTTCCGGCCTTATAACGATTGAGGATGTATTGGAGCAGATCGTTGGTGATATTGCAGATGAGCATGATATCGAAGCGGA
>LXTK01000188.1 GCA_001643475.1 Proteobacteria bacterium SPGG2
CGGATACTGGGTTGTGACAGCTGACTGATATCCGCTGGCATTCGCGGTTTGAGAATCGCGTCCACCGGTTCGGTCGCCACCGGAAGTATCTCGGTCTCACCAATGATTTGAGTTTTGGCGAGAAAAACCGTCTTGGCCTTCTCCGACGGTATGAATCTCGACAGCAGCTCAGTCAGTTGCTCTATGTTGGCAGCCTTTTTGGACGCCTTTCTCACTAACGCTTTCGAAAGCGGGCCTATATGCTGCTCCAGGTTGAGTTCTACCGTGCTCAAGACGCCCGGTTGCCATGTCGCCTGGCTATCGGCGAGCTGATCGATGCGCTGGGTTTCTGGAAACTCGGTGGATAGCCGTTCGTCTGCCGCCGGTGAAACAGCCGCTCGCGGCCCATCCGACCCGAACGCGGCCAGCGCCTCGTCCACCGTCTGTGGTCGATCCTTGGCGTTGGGCGCTAGCATCGAGGTCACGGCTTGCAGAAAACGCTCGCTATACTGTCGCGTCACAAGTTTTGTGATTTTTCGCAGTGGGTCTGGCTCACCGTCTTGGATGGCGGCGATACGCTCGGTCGACGCCACCGGGGCGAACCCGGCCATACAGTGATATATCGTCGCCCCGATGCCGTACATGTCGCTCCACGGGCCTTGCTTGCCACTCGAAAAATACTGCTCGAACGGCGCATAACCCGGCGTTACCATACCGGTCATGGCCCGACTCTGTTCGCCAAGCGCTTGCCGCGCGGCCCCGAAATCCAGCAACACCGGTGAACCGTCTTTCCGGATATAGATATTTCCGGGCTTAATATCTCGGTGCAGAAATCCCTGCTCGTGGACTGCCTTAAGACTACCGAGAATAGGAAGCATGATGGCACTGATAGGTGACCCCAAACCCGCCGATCCCTAGCACGTGACTGACTTCGTAGGATTCAATTACCGTGCCCGGACTGAGGGCATGGTGATAGGTTGGCGCCATTGCGGTGGTCTCTCCTCTTTTCTTTATCCCTAGCTTCCCTGTTATTTCTTTTCCGCCCCCTCCCGTAGGGAAGGCCTAAAAAAAACAACGGCCTATAAGGGTCAAGTGTAGCAGTCTTGGGCACACGGGCGAATGCTGCGCCAGCGATATAGGTACCCGGCGGATGATCTAGCGGCGCCACAAACAACGATACATATCCATGTGGATCAAAGAGTTAGCAACAAAGACCCGCGCCTGACGATGCCCCATGACCGCAATCGCGATAGTCAGACAACCCGTCGAAACACAAGATCCCATACCTGATGCCCGAGCGCCTGGCCGCGACGCTCGAATCGTGTCAACAAACGTTCGTCAGGCCGCGACACATAATCATGCTGGCCGGCCGTGTTCTCGAGCGAAGCAATCTGCGCGGCCACCGCTAATGCGTGTTCAGCATAGTCTTGCCAATCGGTCGCGATATGCACACAGCCGTCGGGTCGTAGGCTCCTGGCCACGCAGGCCACGAAATCTGGCTGTATGAGGCGGCGCTTGTGATGGCGTTTCTTTGGCCACGGATCGGGAAAAAACAGATAGACGGCGTCGAGTGACGCGGCCGGTACATGCTCGGCAAATACCTTATCGGCATCACCACAAATCACACGCACGTTGCGCAGCATCAGTGTCTCTAACTTCAGTAACAAACTACCAATGCCCGGTCGATATACCTCAATGCCGACATAATCATTCTGCGGGTGGGTGCGCGCCAACTCGCACAATGCCTCACCGTTGCCAAATCCGATTTCGAGCATCACCGGCGCTCGACGCCCGAACAGGGCGGCAAAGTCAATCGGTTCTTGCGCTAGGTCAACACCATATCGGCGCCAGAGTTCACGTAGCGCCCGTCGTTGCGCCTTCGTAATACGCCCTTCGCGGCGTACATAGCTGCGAACGGCACGGATGGGCCTTTCAACTTTGACCATCTTATAAGGCCATGCAGCGCGACAATAGTCCGTGAACGTGCCATCCACGGAGCCGAGGATACAAAGCTGGATTAGAATAAGGTGCCGTCGATGGGTGATGAAGCAGACCCATAGCGTTTACGAGGCACACGCCCGGCAAGATAGGCCTCACGTCCAGCCTCTATGGCTTTGCGCATGGCCGATGCCATGAGCTCCGGGTTTTGGGCGCCGGCGATGGCCGTATTCATCAACACACCGTCACAGCCGAGCTCCATGGCGATGGCGGCATCACTGGCGGTACCGACACCAGCATCAACCAGTATCGGAACGCGAGCCGCCTCGACAATGCAAAGGGAGCACCGCCCAAGCGGTGTTGGGCAAGATCGTGTACTTCTCCGGCGAAATCACATCGAGCAGATTTGGCTCACCCGGCGTTTGACCGATATTGGTTCGTCGGATGGCGACGGTAACGATTTCGGCACCGCTCGCCTCGATAGCACGTGCCGTTTCTGCCAGGTCCTTATACTTACCCGTCCCCACCAGCAGGCGTGACTGATAGGCAACACCCGCGACCACTAACGGTGCGTCGGTCGTGCCGGCCTGGGAGATTTCCTCAACGCCTATGCTCATCAGCCTCCCCCTATTGCACGTACGATTTCCACTCGATCGGCATTATGCAATTGATGCGCCTGATAACGGCTGCGTGGCACGATTTCCTGATTCACCTCAACTGCGACGCGCTTGTCGGCCAGCTCCAGCTCTTCAAGCAATCGGGCCACTGTCTGTGGCGCAACCATGGGTCTTTGTTCACCATTGATAAAAATAGTTGTGATTTCGGAATCGCTCATACAAAAACCGGTGCCATCAACGAGTGCCCTATTCTATTGCGAAGTGCGATGAAACGCACGTGGGTGCAGTTCGAACCCTGCTACAACGACTCCACATGGGCGATCATGCGTTTGCGCATGGCCGCGTCAGGCAGACGTCCAAATCCAGCCGCCATGTTGTCCACCATGTGGTGAGGCTTAGAGGTGGCTGGAATTACGCACGTGGTGGCCGGGTGCGACAACGTAAACTTGAGAAAAAACTGCCCCCAAGTCACGCAGTCAAACTCGCGCGCCCAGTCGGGCAACGGCATCCCCTTTACGTGATGGAACAATCGACCGCGCTGGAAGGGGCGGTTGATAAGCGTGGCAACCCCTCTATCTTGAGCCAGCGGTAACAGCCGTTTTTCGCTTTCGCGGTTACCGATGCTGTAACTGAATTGAACGAAATCGAAAGGTTCAGCCTTTAGTGCCCTTACGAGTTCGTCATGGGCGCGGTTGTGAGAGGTCGTGATGCCGAGATAACGGACCTCACCTTGCTCCTTCCAGGCCTTCAGTGTCTCGATGTGGACCTTCCAATCCCTAAGGTTATGAATCTGCATCAAGTCAAAGCGATCTACGCGCATGCGCGCCATCGACTGACGCATTTGTCGAATCCCGGACGCCTTGCCATCGGTCCACACCTTGGTGGCGGCAAATAACGCGTCCCGGTTGCGAATACCGGTTAGCAACTCGCCCAACACGCTCTCGGCCGAACCATACATCGGCGAAGAATCGATCACCGCCCCGCCCTGGTCGAAGAAATGCCGTAACACTTCGGTAAGCTGCGCGCGCGTTGCGCCATCGAGATGAACATCGAAGGTGCCTGATGAGCCCATGCCCATGACCGGCAACATCTCGCCGCTACTCGGGATTACGCGTTTAATGGCACTAGCCTGTCCAGCCAGCGACAGCCTGGCGGGAAACGTCAAGGTGGCGGCGCTGGCGGCGAATAATGTCTTGATCATATCCCGTCGTGAAATCATTCTTACCTCCGCTTTATGCAAACCCCTTCGCAGGCACGGTATGTAATGCGATGGGTTGTTGTGCCATGGTCTCGCGTTTTCTGCCAAGCATATAGGCAATGCCGGCCCAAATCCCGGCCAACGGCACCGCTACAAAGGCAATGGCGGACAGGCCCAAGCCGAGTGCGGTTAGGCCCGCATACGCCCACGCGCTAACCGCATCGCCACCGCGGTAGACAGCGGTATCGATAAAGTTCTTGGCCTTGTATTTCTCTTCCTTACCCAAGACCGTATACAGCATCTCTCTGGCTGGGCGCATGATGGCGTAGTTTCCCGCCCGTCGTAATACTTGTACCACCACGAGTACTGTTAATACGGGCGAAAACCCGAGTACCAAAAAACCGACACCGAGCAAGACCGGGATTAGCGCCAATGCCAAACCCAAACCCAGGAATCGCACCAACCGTCCAGTCAGAAAAACCTGGATGGTAATGGTCAAGGCATTGACCGCGAAATCCATAGCCGCAAACACGGCCGTGCGCTGGGCTGAATCTACAAAGGTGTCGCGGATGATTGTCGCTTGTTGGAAATACAGAAATGTGGCGAGGCTGGTAAACAAGAACATCAATAGACAAACACCCAGCAAGTAGGGCGAACTCAACACCAAACGCAACCCGGCTAAGAGACCACCGCCCATGGCCTTGTCTTCATCGGTCTGTAAGTCCTTCGCGGTGGCGTTCGGTTGGACAACATTCGTGTGCTGGCAGGCGATCAGTTTTTTCACACACAGAACAGCCAAGCCCAAAAAAATAGCGGAGACTAGCAATAGATTGGCTGTACCTAAGTGGATCGCCAACGCCGCCGTCAACACCGGACCGATGAGCGCCCCCGTTGTGCCGCCGGCAGCGATGAACCCAAATAATCGTTTCGCTTGCGCTGAACTAAACGTATCGACCATAAAACTCCAGAATACGGAAACAATAAACAAGTTAAATACACTCGCCCAGATAAAAAATGCCCGCGCCACATAGGCGTGGGTAATGTCAGACTTGAATAACACGAAAAAGATCGAGACCTGAGCGATAAAAAAATAGTAAACATAGGGCAAGAACTGCCGGCGCGGATAGCGCGATGTGACCCAACCAAACAACGGCACCGCCGCCAACATCACCAAAAACGTACCGGCGAACAACCATTGGAGATTCTCGACGCCACCGGCGATGCCCATTTCGTCGCGCATAGGGCGGACAATGTAGTAGCTGCACAATAGGCAAAAGAAATATGCGAATGACCATAACAAGGCCTTAACTTCGGCAGGCTCAACATCGACCAATCGTCGCAACCAGAGGTAGAAAGGTGAATTACCGGCCAACGTCGATGTAGCCTTAGATAAGGGGGATTCTGTCACGGCCGCGCCCGAGTGTGCCGAGAATTCACTATCATAAGGGTTGAGACTGCCCAACTAGAACTTCGTTTCATCTCGTGGCCGAAAACGGAACCTAGCCGACAGATACTAAACGTCGCGGTGCCCTTATCGGTAATGTCGCAGACCCTTGCTTGAAGAGTAGCGTGTCGATGTAATAGGTTATCCCGGACATGCGCGGTGAGAAAAACTGGCTTTCGAAATTAACCACGGTGCCTGGTTCAAAAATCCGATCAGAATCCACATCAGACATTTCATATACAAAGTTTCCGACCCAATCCGGCGGAAAGGCAATGCCGAGCTCATAGCCCCCGACCCAACCAGCGTCAGACCAAATACCCATGTCTTCATAATATTCACGCGTCCTCCTGACTAGTTCGGCCACAGGCAGGTTGGGCTTAAGCATGTCTTCGATCACGCTAAACACGCCCGATGACTTGTCGTGATACGCCAGCACATCAGACGGCGGTTCGCCGACGTAGAATGAACGGGCACCATTGGCATGGTATCGGTGATAGACCCCACACACATCCACATTCACCTGTTCACCGGCCTCGATCATTTTTCGCGAGGCAAGGGAATGGCCGGTGTTGGCCTTTAAGCCCGACAACACCGGCAGCGTGATAGCGGGATTCTCACCGCCCGCTTTTGCCATCGCTTGCACTATTTCTCCATACACTTCCAGTTCGGTGACGCCGGGACGGATGGCGTTTTGCGCGGCTTCCAGTCCAACGTCGGCAATCGCGGCCGCTTTTTCGATATATGCGATCTCTTGCGGCGACTTCCGCCAACGTGCCTCGCGAAGCACGTCGGTGCCATCAGTCACTGAACAACCGGCCTCGCTGAAGGCAGCACGAAACCGTGCACTAATGGCAGGGTTCGGACGATAACTATGAAACTCCATCGCCACCGCGCCTTTGAGCCACCCCTCGGCTCTCAGCTCATCAATGATGAAAGCTACGCCATCACGACGACTGTCCATCGGGAAAATGCGTATGTCTTGAGCGCACGTCATGAAACGGCACATGATTGCTTCGCTGGGAGTATCGAACAGAATGAATTTGTCATGGTCCGCATGCACAGCGATACCGCTGGTGGCCGGCCATTGCTTAGGGCTCTGGGCCTGATACCACTCGCAGGTGTAACCACTTACGTAGTAAAGACTCTCCGGCGCCATCATCCACAGTAGGTCGATGTCATCTTTCGCCATGCGCTGACGAATCCGCATTAGTCGTTCACCATACTCCGCGAGAGAGAAAGCCAGTTCTTTCGGGGGATAACATTCGCTAAAAACTAGGTCACGGTTGCGGCCCATGGGTAACTCCCGGCTAACAATGGTATGTTTGGGGTAGGTTATTCGTCCTATGCATCGGAGGTCAACGAACCATGAGTAAGTTTAGTGAGCGCCTCGCGGTTTTCTTTGATGAGCGGATCTTCGATCACGATACCGACCATGGATTTTTCGATGGCAACGCATCACCGTATCTACCGGTAGCGGAACGTCATCCGGAAAACGCGGAGCGGGTGCGCAATATGCACGGTATATTGGCCAATGGGCCGATAAAGGATCACATCGATTGGCATGATGCACCGGTAGCGAGTGAAGCGGCGATGGGTTTGTTTCACGATGATGCCTACCTAAAAGAGCTCGCTGCTCTTGCAGCCGACCGTAAACACTGGTGCACAAGCACGACGCCATTCGGACCGGGTAGCTATGACGCCGTGCGCGTGTCAGCCGGGCTTGCGGTCGGTGCGGCGGAGCATGTGTGGCTGGGCAAGGGCAAGATCGCTTACGCACTCTGTCGCCCGCCGGGTCATCACGCGCAACCGGCCCGCACGGATGGTTACTGTTTCGTCAATAACATTGGCGTGGCCATTGAAGTCTTGCGCGCCAAGGGCTTGCGACGCGCGGCGGTCATCGACTGGGACGTGCACCATGGGAATGGAACGCAGGCGGGCTTCTACGCCGACCCAGATATCTTGACGATTTCTATGCATATGGACCATGGCGCTTGGGGAGATTCACACCCACAGACTGGCGCCGCCGACGAAGTGGGCATAGACGCAGGTAAAGGGGCAAACCTAAATATCCCCTTGCCCTATGGCAGCGGGGACAGCGCCCATCTTAGGGCCTTCGATGAAATTATCACCCCGGCGGTGCAGGCATTCCGGCCGCAGGTGCTCGTGGTTGCCGCAGGCCAGGATGCCAATCAGTTCGATCCGAATGGGCGCCAAAATGTCACTATGGCCGGCTTCCACGGACTCGGGCTGCGTGCCCGCAAACTCGCGGCCGAGCTAACCGATGGAAAGTTGGTACTGGTCCAAGAGGGCGGGTACTCAATTAGCTACGCCGCCTATTGTCTGCATGCCACGCTGGAGGGTGTACTCGGACTCCGATCATCGTTAGATGACCCCATCGCATTCTTGCCGGACCATACTCATGGGCTCGAGGCGGCGTTGCGCGAAATTCTCGAGACACGGCGTTCGGTCCTTGAGTTATGACCTTGCGATTGAGGCGTTGTCACCAATTACGGATTAGCAATCCCGTCGGCGCCTATCTAAGACGTTGCTGTTGGTAGGGGTAATTCTGAGGACTAACAACCCACATGGCGATGCCGTCATGTGACCTCGTCGGCAGCTACCGGTATTATGGCGCCGTTGCCAGTGAGCTTTGCTCCGCATAGAATCTGTGACCACGCGGGTGTAGTTCAATGGCAGAACCTCAGCTTCCCAAGCTGATGGCGTGGGTTCGATTCCCATCACCCGCTCCAGTTATCTGCCCGTCGGCGCTTGAGGCTTGATTCGCCACAGCNGTGTAGAATCGGARRCAGAGYGGGCCTTCSRYCCGCGTKTAGAGCYTTTGCCCGATATGTCYKCYAACAGCGCCRARAWCRYCAAGTCCSCGTWTCGTCCGCACSGSTGGCGCTTCMGCCGRYTGGGCGGTTTCGATCAGGTCCGCCTGGAAACCGGCMTGGACYTGATGGCKTTAGATCAGCTCGATCAGAAGCTYTGGGCRGCACTCGGGTGCCCCACCCACGGGYTGGAAATCGAYGCCAAGACCCTTGMGCTGATTGACRCCGAYGGAGACGGMCGCATTCGMGYACCCGAMRTCATYGCCGCGGTGCARTGGGYCGGYACTGTTYTRAGGGATCCAGATGACCTTRYTAGWGGGGCGAGCTCCTTGCCGCTCGAGGCCATTGACGAGCGMAYTGMGGAGGGYRSGCARTTGCTKGCKTCGGCSAAACGGGTCCTSSKGAACCTRGGGAAGGGCGAGGCKACKGTMATTACSCCGGMAGACACGGCRGACAYCGAACGGARCCTCAACGAGACSAAGTTTAACGGCGACGGGATYGTTCCGGCCGCCTCAGCGGACGATGCGGCGACTAAGGCCCTGATCGAGGCGATCATGGAATGCGTGGGCTCAGAGCAAGACCGATGTGGCGATCCCGGGGTCTCACAGGAAAAAGTCGATGAGTTCTTCGCCCAGGCCCAGGCCTACTCGGACTGGAGGCAGAAGGCGGAGAACGATTCGGACAACATTCTCCCATTCGGTGACGCGACGGCCCGGGCCGCGCCGGTCTTCAGCGCCGTGAAATCCAAGGTGGGCGATTACTTCACCCGTTGCCGCCTTGCGCAGTTCGACCCGCAGGCGGCTGAGCCGCTAAATCCGCGCCAAGCCCAGTACGAGGCGCTGTTGTCGACGGAGCTGTCGGCCGCAACGGAAGAGATAGCCGCCTTCCCGCTGGCTCACATCGCACCGGGAAGGGCCCTCCCCCTCGAGGAGGGCGTCAACCCAGCCTGGGTCACCAGGGTAGCAAAGTTGCGCGCCGAGATTGTGCGGCCGATGTTCGGGGACACGGTCAGCGTGGACGCCGAACAATGGATCAGCCTGAGCAGCAAGTTCGCCGCCCACGAGGACTGGTTGAACCAGCAGGAAGGTGCCTGCGTCGACGGGCTGGGTCTTGGGCGTGTGCGTGAGATCCTGGCCAGCGACGGCAAGGCCCTCGTCGCCGCGCTCATCGAGAAGGACAAGGCGCTCGAGTCCGAGGCAAACGCCATCGCCTCGTTAGACAAGCTCATCCGCTATCATCGCGATCTGTTCACGCTGGTCAACAACTTCGTGTCGTTCCACGACTTTTACACGCCCGAGACCAAAGCCATTTTCCAGGCGGGTACCCTTTATTTGGATGGGCGGAGCTGCGAGCTGTGCGTGAGGGTCGACGACGTGGATAAGCACGCGAGGCTCGCCGCCCTGAGCCGCACTTACCTCGTCTACTGCCGTTGCGTGCGTCAGGGTAGCGCCGAGCAGCGGATTAACATTGCCGCGGCGTTCACGAATGGCGACGGCAACAACCTGCGGGTCGGCCGAAACGGTGTCTTCTACGACCGCCAGGGGCAAGACTGGCATGCCACCATCGTCAAGGTGATTGAGAACCCGATCAGCGTCCGCGAAGCCTTCTGGGCGCCGTATCGGCGCGTCGGGCGAATGGTCGCGGCTCAAGTCGAGAAGTTCGCAGCCGCTCGGGAAAAGGAAGGCGAGGCGGGGGCGGCAAAAGGCGTCAGCACTGTCTTGGAGCAGGCCGAGCCGAAGTTCGACGTGGCCAAGTTCGCCGGGATCTTCGCCGCTATCGGGCTTGCCATCGGCGCCATCGGCACCGCGATCGTCGCCACGGTGACAGGCTTTCTGCAGCTCACGTGGTGGCAGATGCCGTTGGCAGTCATCGGTCTGTTCGTCATCATCTCCGGACCCTCGATGGCCGCCGCCTATCTGGGCCTGCGTAAACGCAACCTGGCTCCCATCCTCGATGCGAATGGCTGGGCGGTGAATGCGCGCGTCGTGATCAACCTCGCCTTCGGCGCCTCGCTCACTAGCATCGCCAAGCTTCCCGAGGGCGCCGAACATTCGCTGAAGGATCCGTTCGCCGTGAAGCGCAAGCGTTGGAAGCTCCTCCTCGCGCTGTTCGTGCTTTTACTGGCGGCAGGGGTTCTCTGGCAAATGGGGACTCTGGGTGTATGGTGGGATCGCATAAGCACCGGTGAGACGGCCGCGGCGGTCGRAGAGCCGGCGTAAACGGAAGGTGGACCGAAGGGAAGTGTGATCGATATCTCAGAGGCCATCCCAAGCGCCGGAATACCAAGGAGCGTTCGGAAATCTCCACGAGACGCGTATTACTACACCAATTGATGAGGAAAGCGGAAACGTTTTTCTACGGCAATGCAGGGAAATAGATTCAAAGTGATCCTAGTTGTGACTATTAGGGTCTGTGCCAACACCGACACTCCCACGCGTTGTAGGTGAAGAAGCAAGACCTTGGCCTATCCGGCATCGATCGGATCAAGGCTGTTGCCGTCGGTCTGCTGGCGAAGCTCAAAGCGGAGAAACTCCGAGTCGATCAATGGCGCGATAAGAAGGCGACACGCGACGCTGTGCGGGTAACCCTTCGGGATTTCCTTTGGAGCGACAAGACCGGGCTTCCCGTTGCCCGCTACTCAGAAGATGACGTGAACCTAAGGGCGGAAG
Organism: Proteobacteria bacterium SPGG2; assembly: GCA_001643475.1. Classification (GTDB taxonomy): domain Bacteria; phylum Pseudomonadota; class Gammaproteobacteria; order Acidiferrobacterales; family SPGG2; genus SPGG2. Next base: position 10,677 of record LXTK01000188.1, read on the forward strand.
ATGTCTTCCGCCATGTATTCCGGGCGTACCCCACGGTTCCATCGCCGTACTATGAGAACGCGGCGGCATGAGAGGGGATAACAAGGCGCTCCACCAGATAGTTTTTCCGCTGCGCTGAAAGCGGACGGTGCTCGGGCAGCCGAGATCGGCCAAATTTTATTCTTGTGAGATTATCTAACCGGGCCGCTACCGAGCTTCTAGCGTATTGGGAACAGTTTTTCCGCAAGTATGACGTAGGCGATTAGGCTGAGCACTCTTTCCTGTCCACACGTGGACAGTCCCACCAGTACCTCCGCGGCGTGTAATGGTCCACGGCGCTAATGAAATCTGGCTTATGGTGCTGTGGGACACTCATGGGGCACTTGGTGACAAAAAATGACAATAGGCGGAAAATAACGGCAACAAAGACGTTGCTCTAAGTGCGTGAATTTATTGGTTGTAGTGTATTGTCACTTGTTGCGGTGTCTAATGCGGCTAGGATTCCCAAGCTGATGGCGTGGGTTCGATTTCCATCACCCGCTCCACCTACCGCAGGAGGATTGTCTTGAAGAAAGCCATAAAGATTGTCGGGATCTTGGTGGGGATCGTGATCCTCGGCGTTGTA
>LXTK01000238.1 GCA_001643475.1 Proteobacteria bacterium SPGG2
TGCGGATGCCCCCTCCGCCCTCGGCAGCGATGTAGACGACCAGGCCCCCTTTCACCCTTTCAATCACGCGACCTTTCAAGGTTCTCTGATCGCGAAAGCTGGCGTCTACATCCTCCCACGCTTTTCGCTGCTTCACCTTGCGATAGGAAATCCTGACCGTGCCCTCTTTCTGGTTGTAGCTTTCCACGAGGACATCGATCTCAGCGCCGACCTCGACACCGATCGAGCCGTCTTCCGAACGGAGCTCGTCCAGTGGGATCGATCCCTCGGACCTGCGTCCCACATCCACGATGGCTTTGGATTCGGTGATCTTAAGGATGGTTCCCCGTACCACCTCGCCGGCGGTGAGGGGAGAGAAAGATTCCATGGACTCCATCAGGCCGAGGTCCTCTTCGCTCCGAACCGAGCCCTGTTCCTCCGACGGGATCCGAGTCTGGTCCCCGGATTCATCCGAAGCCTGCTCCTCAGTCTTGAGGGAGCCCTCTTCCTCCGACGGGACCCGAGTCTGGGTCTCGGATTCATCCGAAGTTCGCTCCTCAGTCTTGAGGGAGGTCTCGACCTCGCTCGCAACCGGAGCCGGCTCTTCAGCCTGAAGGGAAGTCTGCGGCTTGCCCTGAGCCTCTTCACCCCCCTGAGGCAGAGCGGCCTGGGAAGGGTTCTGTTCAACCTTCGACGACATGATCCCCACCTTGTGAGACGAAACCCGCCTGTCTGGAACGCTTGAAACCTTTTATTACTACACCTTAAAGGCATTGTCAACGCGGGAACTCGCAACCGTTTTCTGCCGAAGGGTTCCTTTCCCGGCTTCACTCCCCGCAGGGCAACCGCGCCGTTGACGGAAGTCGGCCACCCTCATTAGAATGAAAGGAACGGCAGAATCGCGGCTCGGACCCGGAACCGACTGAGGAATCTCAGAACGAACCATGAAGGAGTGGATCAAATGCAGGCAACTTTATTGCGGCCGGGAATGGTCATCCACCATGATGGAAATCTATTTTCAACTCACCAGGTGGCCCACCGGACCCCCGGCAACAAGCGAGGATTTATTCAGGCAAAGCTGCGGAATCTGCGCAGCGGCGCCCTGATTGACCTGAAGTTCCGCTCCGACGAGGAGCTGGACAGGGTCGTCGTGGAAGAAGTGGAGATGCAGTACCKCTACAGCGATGAATCMGCAACGGCGATACTATCCTTCATTAGATTGGTGTCTGGTGGTACATGAAAACATGAAGCAAGTGGCATAAAAGCACTAATTCAATAATCAGGGTAATCAATTACTAAGGAAAGTGTCAGTAACGCGGGTGGTAATATTCACCGTCAGGATGCCACTGCTCCCACTAGCCGGATAAAACTCGCTGTCCTTGTCGCAGCCCATGCAGTATCAATGAGGATGGTGTGATGCTCGGTACGTACCAGGCGGATGCCGACATCTCTCAATCAGAATTTGCGGTAGGCCTTCTTTAGGTCAACAAGCGGATGACGTTCTGACATCTGAAACTTAACCAGCAGCTCTCGCGCAAGCATATCGCGATCCTGCTGGTTATTCGGGAGCTTCACGCTCTTCGGTACCGTTACCCAACCGTTAATGTTGCGATCGAATGCCGCCGGTCGGCCTTCCTCGTAGCCCATATGGACGTCTTCCAGCCAATTGAGATCTCGCCAACCCATGATTTCCATGTACTTCTTAAGGAATGGTGTGAGACGCGTATAGTCGGGCAGCAAATTGACGTCGTAGCGATAGCCGATGTGTTGGCCGATCCATTTTTCGTGTTCGGTTTCGATGCCGCTTGCCGTGGCGTTACCGGTGGCAGCCTTCTTTCCGGTTGTTTTCCCAACGTTTCGACTCGTCTTCTTGGCGGTTCGTCTGGTCTTTTTAGCCATCCTCTGTTCTCCTCAATAACGGGTCATGTCGGGTCGGCCGACGGTATGTTGTGAGCCCGCTAACGGCACCTGGGCCAGGGCGGAGGCCTCCATCGTGAGGGCGGCTAGGTCTTCGGGTTCGAGCGAATGCACGTTGGTCTTACCGCAGGCACGCGCAAACATCTGGCATTCGATGGTGAGCGTATGCAAAAAATTGTAAACCCGCTCGGCCGCGTCATCGGGATTAAGGCGTTTGCGCAGCACCGGGTCCTGGGTTGCGACCCCCACTGGACAACGTCCCGTGTGACAGTGGTAGCAGTAACCGGCCTGGACACCGATCTCCTTCTCGAAATCGGCCTCGGGGATATCCTTGTTGCAATTCAAGGCTATCAGCGACGAGTGCCCGATCGCCACCGCGTCGGCGCCGAGCGCCAGTGCCTTGGCGACATCACCGCCGTTGCGAATACTACCGGCGTAGATCAGCGAAATATTACCCGACTGACCGACATCATCGAGCGCCTTACGGGCCTGCCGAATGGCAGCGATGCCCGGCACCCCTGTTTCCTCGGTGGCGATATGCGGACCGGCGCCGGTGCTGCCTTCCATGCCATCCATGTAGATACAATCCGGATCGGTCTTAGCCGCCATGCGCACGTCATCGTACACCCGCGCCGCGCCCAGCTTTAATTGAATCGGAATCTCCCAGTTTGTCGCTTCGCGGATTTCCTGGATCTTGAGCGACAAATCGTCCGGCCCCAGCCAGTCGGGGTGGCGTGCGGGCGAGCGTTGATCGATCCCAGCCGGCAATGAACGCATCTCCGCCACCTGGTCGGAGACCTTCTGACCCATGAGGTGTCCACCCAAACCGACTTTGGCACCCTGGCCGATGAAAAACTCGCAACCGTCCGCCAGTAGTAAATGATGTGGATTAAAGCCGTAGCGCGACTGGATACATTGATAAAACCATTTGGACGAATAGCGGCGCTCATCGGGAATCATGCCGCCTTCACCCGAACACGTGGCGGTGCCCGCCATGGTGGCCCCGCGTGCGAGCGCCGTCTTGGCTTCATGGCTCAATGCACCGAAACTCATGCCGGTGATGTAAATGGGAATATCTAGCTCTAGCGGTCGTTTGCATCTTGGGCCGAGGATGGTTTTGGTTTCGCACTTCTCGCGATAGCCTTCAATCACAAAGCGCGTGAGCGTACCGGGGAGAAAGGTAAGGTCATCCCAAGTGGGGATCTTTTTGAAGATAGAAAACCCACGCATACGGTAACGACCGAGCTCCGCCTTGATGTGGATGTCATCAATAACCTTTGGCGGGAAGATAAAGCTTTGCCCAAGGTTGTGCCGGTCCCGTTTCGGTGATCGTGAACTCTGCCGTGCCTTCGACCGTGCAGTGCTGCGAGACTTTGTCTTTGCCGCCATTGTTCGATCCCTTGGTGCTAGAGCACCAGTTTCTTTTCGGTCGGCTCGAGGTTGTCGTAATTCCACAACTTTTTGCCGGCCACGATTTTGGTCATATTCTTGGTGCCATTCGGTGTTTGAAGTCCGTATAGTGATAACTTGCGGTCCAACCATTGAATGTCGAGATCAGTTATCTCCCCTTCCACGGCATCGACACCTAAGTCTGCGATCTTGCCACCAACATAAATTGTCCCGTCGTACATCGAATCGCCCAAGCTCTTACCGGCATCTCCCAGTATGATCATGCGTCCGCGTTGCATCATGAAGCCGCTAAACGCACCGGTGCGCCCGCCGACGATGATGGTACCGCCTTTCATATCGATACCGGTGCGACTACCGACGTCGCCCTTACAGACGAGATCACCCCCGCGAATGGCGGCACCAAAGGTGGAACCGGCGTTTTTTTCGATTACGACGGTACCGGCCATCATGTTTTCGGCACACGACCAACCCACTCGACCGGAGATGATCACGTTGGGCCCGTCGATGAGGCCGACCCCGAAATAACCAAGGCTGCCCTCAAAGTGGAGTTGCAGACGGTTAAGGATACCGACCCCGAGCGAATGTTTGGCGCCGGGGTTTTGCACGGCGATGCTGCCGTAGCCTTGACTCATTAGTTCTCGAATCTTGATATTGATCGCTTTGCTGTCGAGGGCGGCCACGTCAAACTCGGTATGCTTATTAGTATCGACCGCGTAAGCATAGGAATAGGTAAAGTTTTCCGCTTCCTCCGGCGAGAAAAAGATTTGCTGGGTGCGCCCCGCGAGCTGCTCGGTATGCATGCCCATGCGGTGCGACTGCTGCTCTTGTTTCAACTCTGCCATACCCGCACCTCACCTTCGTAGGGGTCATAGGTGTCGATCTCGTGCGGAAAGATAGTGCGGATCGCCACTTCTTCCGATGCAAGTGCGATTAAATCATCGCTCTCGTAGAGCACCATCGGTTTTGCCGCCATAACGTCTTTGGCCATGCCGACCCTATCCTGCGTGGCAACGACATAAGTGAATACGCCATCGAGCTCCGAAATCGAGCGATGCATGGACTCCTCAAGATCACCGTCACGGTCCATACTATCGGCGAGGTATACCGCTATCAGCTCGGAATCACAGTTAGACATGAAGCGGTGGCCGCGCCGCTCCAACGCGCGTCGATTGTTCCAGTAATTGGTGAGCTGACCATTGTGTACGACCGAGACATCGTTAAACGGATAGGCCCAATAAGGATGCGCCGAGCGAATATCGACGTCGGACTCGGTGGCCATGCGCGTGTGACCGATTGCGTGGGTGCCTTGGAAATCATCGAGCCCGTATTGGGCCGATACGCGATTGGCATCGCCCAAGTCTTTGATCAGTTCGAGCGCGTGACCCAGCGATAAGATCTCGGCCCCCTCGATATCTTCGATGTAATCCGCCAGTCGCCGCAGATCACCATCAAAGCTAAACACATAGCGGTAGGCATAATCGGTGGCCTGTTCTTGCGCCTCCACCTTGGCGCCCATCTCCGCCATGCGGGCGTCAACCGCGGCCTTGCGCTCTTTCATCTGTTTTCGGATCTCGAAACCCTTTTTTACCTCTTCCTGTTCGGCGACCTTGAACCGCATGATGTACTGATCTGCCTTCGGGTGGCCATAAAGCGCAAATCCGGTGGAGTCGGGTCCCCGATGCTTCAACGCCTGAAGCATCGACGTCAACTCTTGACCGATGTCCGAGCTCTTGCCTTTATAAATCAGTCCGGCAATACCACACATAGATGTCTCCTGGGTTAGGCCACTACTTGCTGATCAGTGTGGCTCACTAAACGTTCTGTAATCGTAATCCGTGAACCGTGAGGCGCAAGACAAAGCATGCTCAGTCGTCACAAATCACGGATCACATCCCTTATTTACGGTTGACGATTTACCGACCACTAATCACCCATCACCGGCTACGGCAAACAGTCGAGGTACGTGTTGATATCCCACTCGGTGACGGTGTGATTGAACCGTTCCCATTCGTCGCGCTTGTAGTGCATATAGACCCTAAACATTTCGCCCGGTAATGCGGACTTGATCACTTCGTCGTTTGCCAACTTGTCTAGCGCGTCACCGAGCGTCATCGGCAGCTTCTTCACTTGTTTGCCGGCTTCTATGGCCTCATAGATGTTGCGCTCTTCCGGCTCACCCGGATCGAGGTTGTTGTCGATACCGTCCTCGAAGGCCTTTAGCAGCGCCGCCGCCATCAAGTATGGATTCACCATGGAATCCACCGATCGGTATTCAAAACGCCCCGGCGCCGATATGCGTAGTGCGCAGGTGCGATTTTGATAGCCCCAGTCAGCGAACACCGGCGCCCAGAAGCCCGTATCCCATAGGCGGCGATAGGAGTTTACGGTGGAGGAGCCAAGCGCGGTCAGCGCGTCTAGATGCTTTATGACCCCACCGATACATTGCAATCCAACCGGACCCGGTTTGCGCTCGTCAATCTTGGGATCCGGCATATACAGGTTTTCGCCGCCGGTACGATAAGAGAACACGTCATCCATGCCAGCCATCGGGTCCTGGTGCAGGGTATTGRGCTTGTCTTCACCGCCGGTCCACAGTGACATATTGTGGTGGCAGCCATTGGCGGAAACATGCATGAACGGTTTAGACATGAAGCAGGCGAAGATACCGCGCTCGCGCGCCACCTGGGCACACACCTGACGGTAGGTGGTCAGCCGGTCGCAGGTGCGCAATGCGTCATCGAACGTCCAATTGAGCTCGAGCTGTCCGGGCGCATCTTCGTGGTCACCCTGGATCATATCGAACCCCATGGCCTGGCAGTACTCGATGACCTGCATGAAGGCAGGGCGTAGTCCCTCGAACTGATCGATGTGATAGCAATTCGGTTTGGTGACGCCACCGGCTACCTTGCCGTCCTCGTCGCGTTTGAGCCACATCATCTCCGGCTCGGTGCCGTGGCGTAGGTGCATGCCGTTATATTTCTTTTTGAAGTCGTCGTGGATGATACGCAGATTACCGCGACAATCTGACGTCAGATGGCCGCCGGGGTTTTCTCGTTCCTCGCGGTTGCGAAAGCAGGTACAAAATACACGCGCGACCCGCTTGTCCCAGGGGAGCTGACAAAAAGTCTCTGGGTCCGGAATGCCAACCAGCTCCGATGATTCAGGACCGTATCCGATATAGTGGCCGTGACGATCTACAAACAGGTTTGCGGTCGAGCCGTAGACCAATTGAAACCCGCGCTCGGCGATACGTTCCCAGTGATCGGCGGGAACACCCTTACCGACGATACGACCAGTCACCGAAGCAAACTGATAGTAGATGTACGTAACGCCAAGCTCCTTGATTTTTTGACGTACTTCTTTGACGAGCTTGTCACGGCTCGGCCGATCAACATGATTTTCTAGGTCAGTCATTTTTCTTGCCTCTTTATTGTGGTGCGCCATCCTCCAAACAGCCCGCGCTTACTATGCTATTTTTATCCACAGCCAATGCGAGTCCCTCAACTCCAAGGGAAGGGGCTGTTCGAAACTGGATGTAGCTTCCCTTCGGCGTAGCGCGAAAAACGGAATGGTTGTAGTAGCGTGCTGCGTGCGCCGCAGATCTCGCTTGCGACTAGCTGGCCCACGCCTATCATCTTATAGCCGTGGTTCGAATCCGCAATCATATAACAGTTTTCCCGAAACACATCGAATACGGGAAAGCTATCGGGCGTAAATGCACCAATTCCACCCGAGGGCTCATTCTTATATTTGGGGATTTGGCCCTGGAAACGCTTTTGGCAATGAGCCAGCGCCGAACACCACATGTGAGCAAAATCATCGCCCACCACGAAATCAGGCGAGGCGGGCCCGTAGGGGTCAACCGCGACGTCGTCTGGGTTGGTCTCCACTTTGAACGGTGCGGCGCCCCCCTGGATGCCACCGAAGTTGAAATCGGGCTTGTAGTAGATACCCCACATCTGATCGGTGATGAGTGAACCATCGACATCGGAGTACAACGGTACATCGCTATCGACATGGACGACCGGCGGAAACTCGCCATCGTTGGTTTTTTGTAGCGTCGGGTCGATCCCAAGGGTGCCCTCTTGCAGAGACCAAAACACCCACATGGGTACGTCGCGGTGGATAGTGCCATCGTTCCCCTTTACATCGATCGCTTTCGGCAGCTCTAACATGTCCCAGATGCTTTTGACCCACGGGCCGGCGGCAACGACGATGTACTCACACTCTATACGGCCGCGATCGGTCTCTACCGCGGTCACAGCGGTTGCACCGTTTGCCATCTTAAATCCCGTCACGGTGATACCGGTGAGAATACGCACACCTTGCGCTTCGGCTTTGCTTGCAAGGCCGTAGAGACTTTTTAGGTTGTTGGCGTAGCCACCACGTTTTTCGTGTAACACCGAGGTAATGCCTTGCGCCTGCCAGTCGTGGAAGATGGTCTTCATGTAGTCGGCGGACTGTTTCTCACCCTCGATGAACACCGACTCATAGCCGATCTGTTCTTGCTGTTCGGCAATGGACGCGATATTCGCACGCATGGATTCCGGGCTAATCTGCATATAGCCGACGGGATGATAACTATAGGCTTGAGGATCGCTTTCCCATACATCGACACACTGCGCCATGAGTTCGCGCATGGCCGGTTGGAAATAGTTATTGCGGACGACGCCGCAGGCGATACCCGAGGCGCCAGCCCCGATCGAGGTCTTATCGATGACAAGGATGTCTTCGCCGCCGCCGCGACCGTGCTGTTTGAGTTCAAGTGCGAGGTGATAGGCGCTGCTGAGGCCGTGGATGCCGGCGCCGATAATTACGTAGTTAGCCTGGCTTGGCAACGCCATGGGTGTGTCTAGCCTCGGTGGTTCCAGAGTTTATGCTGGGTTTCAGGATCTATGGTACCAATATCGGACCAATTGTTGACTGTGGTCCAGTAACGAGCCGTAGGCGATAACAAGTTGTTTTTGTTTTAAGTACAGTATCTTAGCGACAAACACGCGGTTCACCTCAAGTAACGAATACCGCCAACATAACTTGAAGGCGTCCACCACGTCAAGGTATAGTGGACCATTAGTTGAACCAATCTAGGACCATTAAGGTACCAGCATGTCTAAACCCCACCCGCTGAAGCGTACTGAACTAACCGAGGCGTTAAACAATGTGCCTGTAAAACCGAGTATCGTCGCCACAAATGGCGGTGGTTCTGCTGGTATTACGGCCCAGCTCAGGCGAGAAATCCTTGACGGGGGTTATGGCTACAGTGAACGGCTACCGGCAGAGCGCGCGCTGGCGTTACAGTTTGGCGCATCGCGCGGCACCGTCCGTGAGGCGTTGCGCCGGCTCGAGAAAATGAATCTGGTTTCACGTCGAGTGGGGAGCGGGACCTTCGTACGCTACCGCGGTCATGCCGACGATGAGGACATCGCCCAGCTTACCTCGCCACTTGAACTCATTGACGTCCGCCTCGTGGTGGAGCCGCAGATGGCGCGTTTGGCCGTCATGAATGCGAATGCGCAAGATCTTCAACGCATGCTGGAAGCGCTTACCGTCGTCGAGCGCGCCCAGGATAACGTGGAAGATTTTTCGCGTGGTGACGAGACGTTTCATTTGGCGCTGGCAGAAAGCAGCCGCAACCCACTTCTGTTGTGGCTTTATCGACATATTAACGAGGTGCGTCGGCACACCCAGTGGAACGCGCGCAAAGACAAAATCCTCACCGCCACACGCATCGCCGAGTACAATCAGCAGCATCGCGAGCTCTACACGGCAATTGCCAGTCGCGATATTGAGCACGCAGTTCGAGCCATCACCGGCCACCTCGAAAAGGCGCGCGACGACTTGATGGGGGTCGAAAAAGAGTAACCGCTTTTTCCCAGGCCGGCTAAACGAGGTTGATCAGATTATGGTGGAGAGCGTGAGGGTTTTGGAGGAATGTTGGCGACCGCGTCTATTGCAACCAGGCTTGCCGCTTTTCGGGCCGGGGGTGGAACGCTACCAGGTGCGTGGCGGCGGTGCCACCGTGCTGGTTCTGTCTGCCGGCGACGCCCTAGAGGTTATTGATCCACAAGGCCGTCAGGTCTGCGAGCTTTCGGCCTTCGATGATAACGGCCGAGCTGATCCGGCCCTACTTGGTGCTGGTGCCGGTGCGGCGGCGGTTGGCACGGCCCAAATCCTGTCTGGTGACAGCGAAGATGCACGTCGGGTAGCAGTCGGCCTGCAGCGTAGAAATATCGATTTTAAAAACGTGTGCGCGGCACATTTATTTGCACCCGACTCTGCTGCCGGGGAGAAAGCACGCTTCACGGCGATTTGACCCCGCTGGGCCTGGCGGCGCTGGATATCTTGCGCATCGAGGCCGGTCTGGTCTTTGCCAACGAATTCTGTGATCAGACCGATCCCTTCGAGGCAGGTATCGGGTTCACGGTGCCGCTGCAGACCAAGGAGGATGATTTTATCGGTAAAGAGGCATTGATTAAGCGCAGGGCCAGTCCCCAGCGCAAGCTGGTAGGCCTTGAGTTAGAGGGCGAGGAGCCGGGTGCAAACGGCGACACCGTCCATGTCGGCCGCAACCAGGTCGGCACCGTTACCAGTGGCACGCGATCACCGATACTGCGCAAGAACATTGCCTTGTGTCGGATGGCCGTCGAATATTCGGAGATCGGCACTGAAGTCGAAGTGGGCAAGCTAGATGGACATCAGAAGCGCATCCCTGCAACCGTGGTGCGCTTCCCGTTTTACGACCCCGATAAGACGCGCGTGCGCGCCTAACTGGCGCTGCTCAGTCGCATAATTCTGCGCTTTATAAAACTTAAGCTTCATCGGCGCGTTGCCGGCAATGATGTTTTGCCGCCTTCTCCGCTTGCCATAGTTCTGCTAAGTGTTTATCGGAAACAGCTTGATTTACTGGTTTCCGTGGATTGAAATACCAGGCAGCCCTATGTCAAAACTCTTTCGTAAAGGAGAGCTATCAATGACTGAAAGGTTTTTGTCCGGCCGCGTGGCCATGGTAACTGGTGGTGCCTCCGGTATGGGCCGCGCTATGGCATTGGCGTTTGCCTCAGCCGGGGCCGACGTTGCCATCGGTTCGCTGTTAGCGGCCAAAGCCGATACCAAGGCGGATGGCGAACTCGCCTATCTGCCGGGCCAACAGGAGCTCGAATCCACCAAAGCTGAAATCGAGGCCCAAGGAGTAAAAGCGCTCGCCGTCGGTTTAAACGTGACGTCGGATGAGTCTGTGCAAGCGTTTTACGACGCCACGATCAACGAATTTGGAAAGGTAGATGTATTGGCCAACGCCGCCGGCATTACCGCCGAGCACCCAATCGTTGGCCACTCGGATCCGCTTTGGCACAAAGTCATCGATGTCAACCTCAGTGGTACCTACCGCAGCATTAAGCGGGCGCTTCCCGGCATGATCGAACGCAAGTGGGGCCGGATCATCAACATCGCCTCCACCGCGGCTGACGTGGGCGCGGTAACCTCGGGCGCCTATTGTGCTTCCAAGGCAGGTGTCGTTGGGCTTACCCGTTGTGTGGCGCTGGAGGGTGCGCCCCACGGTGTGACCTGCAACGCCATCAGCCCCACCTGGGTCGACACCAGCTTCGGCCGCGACTGGATGGGCGATATCGCCGAAGAGCAGGAAAACCGTTCCGGTGCCGAATACATCGCCGATGTAGAAAAATCCAACCCGCAGGGCCGGCTCCTCAAGCCGGCGGAAGTCGGCGCCTTAGCCCTCTTTCTCTGCCGCGAAGAGGCCCTCGGCATGACCATGCAGAACCTTACGCTCTCCGCTGGTTCGTTGTGGTAGCGGTAACCGATTCCAAGTTTCCAGCATAGGATCGTTGTCAGCATCTTGTTGGTAGCAACCGCAACCACTACTAAACAGCCTTTCCATTAGCACCGGCACGTCCGGT
>LXTK01000064.1 GCA_001643475.1 Proteobacteria bacterium SPGG2
GGAGTCCTTTGGTCGGGGGTTGGTCGCCTCACCTTACCTCAGTAGCGTCGTGGTGGCCGGGCACATCTTGAATCGGGCTGCGACCGAGCGGCAAAAACAAAAACTACTGCCGACGCTGATCGATGGTTCGTTACGGCTCACCTTCGCTTTCGCCGAGCCAACGTCGCGGTTCGACCTTGCCGATGTCTCGACTGCTGCAACCAAGGATGGCGGTGGATACCGACTGAACGGACATAAATGCGTAGTACATTACGCGAATACGGCAGATAAAGTGTTGGTTTCCGCCCGTACGGCGGGCAGCCAACGTGACCCTATGGGCGTGTCATTGTTTCTGGTCGATATGGGCGCGGCTGGGCTTAGCGCGCGCCATTATCCGACGATCGATGGGCAGCGTGCGGCCGATATCACGTTCCATGATGTGCGCGTGGACGCCGATGACCTAATCGGTGATAGGGACCATGCCCTAACGTTGATAGATGAGGCCTGTGACCACGGTATCGCAGCCATCTGCGCGGAGGCGGTGGGGGCGATGTCGGCGCTCTACGACATGACACTCGAATATATCAAGACGCGGCAACAGTTTGGAAAGACCCTTGGCAGTTTTCAGGCGCTTCAGCATCGCATGGTCGATGTGTTTATGGCCTGCGAACTTTCCCGGTCTATGGTCTACGCCACCACCTGTAAATTGACGGAGTCAACCGCGGAACGGCAACGCACCGCTTCTGCTGCTAAGGTGCAGATTGGGAAAGCGGGCCGCCTGGTCGGACAAGAGGCGATTCAACTACACGGTGGTATGGGCATGACCGATGAATTGCCCATCGGCCACTACTTCAAGCGCCTGACCGTAATCAACACGACCTTTGGTAACATCTCATATCACATCGCTCGGTATCGACAAATAGTGTAGGGTTGCGAAGAAAGACTACAGGACGTCTTCGCTTATCGGCTGAGTACTGCCGTGACTTCCACTGGCGGCACGTTGGCCGCTCAAATAAGCATCGCTGGTGAAAATAGTGCAGTATGGGCAGCGTCTGCGCAAGGGCATGGGCACAACCCTCAGCCATCGTGACATTACTCATTCATTTTCAGGTCACCCGGCAATGAGTGGCCTTATTAGAGGTTAAGGCTTATCTTGAAGCGATACGACGCCATCGTTGTTGGTGCCGGCCACAATGGCCTCGTAGCCGGCTGTTATCTCGCACGCGCGGGTTTGAGCGTTGTTGTACTGGAGCGCAATCCCTATATCGGTGGCGCTGCGGTTAGCCGTGAACTCTATCCGGGTTTTACCTATTCGAACTGTTCCTACGTCTGTAGTCTTCTGCGTCCCGAAATCTTCCGCACATTGGAACTGCCGCGCTTCGGTTTGCAGGTTATCCCCTTTGAGGGCAGTGTCACCATGATGCGTAACGGTGATTACCACGCGAGTTACCATGACTACGACGCCAACCGTCGCGCGATTGCACGACACTCGGCACGCGATGCGGAGGCCTACGACCGGTTCAGCAACGAGATGACACGCCAGTGTCGTTTCATAAAACCCATGCTGATGAAGACCCCACCCGATCCGACGTCGTTCAGCTGGCGCAACCTCAAGGGCCTCTGGGACCTGGGACATGCTTTCTACGACCTGGGTGAAGCGCAGATGTATGACACCATGCGCTTCTATACTATGAGCTGCGCCGATTTTCTCGATCAGTACTTCGAGTCGGAGGTGGTCAAGGCTGCACTCGCCGGCAGCTCGATCATTGGTACCGCCCTCGGCCCTCATTCGCCGGGCTCGGCCTACGTGATGTTGCATCACTACATGGGGGAGGTTGATGGACACATGGGTGCGTGGGGCTTTGCCCGAGGCGGTATGGGCGCGATTAGCCAAGCGCTGGCCGCCTCGCTGAAATCGCAAGGCGGCGAAATACGCGTTGAGGCCGACGTGCGTCACGTTATCGTCAGCAACGGCAAAGTCGAAGGTGTTGCCTTGGCTAATGGCGATGAAATCCACGGCAGACTGGTGGTGTCCAATCTTGACGTCAAGCGCACATTCCTCGACATCATGGAGGAGCGCGATCTTCCTGCTGACTTTGTCAGGCAAGTGCGCAACTTCAAGATTCGCGGTTCCTCCGGCAAACTCAACATCGCATTGGACGGTTTGCCCGAGTTCCCTTCAATCCCCAAGGATTGTCCCGCTCGCACGGGAGATATGCATATCACCGACTCTATCGAGCGGATGGAGCGGGCCTATGACGACTGGAAGAATGGAACCTGGTCGAAGGACCCATACGTCGACATGCTGATTCCGACGCAGATAGACCCAACCATGGCCGCGCCCGGCAAGCACGTTATGACTGTATTTGTGCAGTACGCGCCACCCAGGCTGGCGACCGGGGATTGGGATGACGCCAGCCGCGAAGCCTTCGGTCAAACTGTGATCGATGCGATTGCCGGTTACAGCCCGGACTTCAAGGATCTTATCCTGCATGTGGAGGTGCGCACGCCACGGGAGCTCGAAAACGAGGTGGGCCTCACCGAAGGCAACATCTTCCAGGGCGAACTGACGATGGATCAATTGCTGTTCAACCGACCGATTCCTGGGTATGCGCAGTATCGTAGCCCGGTGCGTGGAATGTATATGTGCGGCTCAAGTACCCACCCCGGTGGTGGTGTAATGGGTGCGCCTGGGGCCAATGCGGCGCGCGAAATACTGCGCGACCTCGGCCGCCGGCGGGCGGCGTAATGAGCAAGGCCTACGATGCAATCATCATCGGTGGCGGTCACAATGGACTGGTGTGCGCTGCCTACCTCGCCCGGGCCAGGAAACGCACGTTGGTTCTGGAGGCCACGGATCGCGTTGGCGGGGCGGCTGTCACCCGCGAGATCATTCCCGGCTTCAAGGTGTCGGCCTGCGCCCACCTTCTCTACTTGCTTCATCCCAAGGTGTTGACGGATCTGCGTGTGCAAGATCACGGCTTCAAGCTGTCCGCGCGTGACATGTCTACGCTCCCGCTTGCCGAAGACGGGCGACACCTTGTGTTGGCGACAGACAGCGCGTTGACGTCCGCCTCACTGTCGGCGCATTCGGCCGCCGATGCGGTGGCACTTCCTGCGTTTCAAGCGCGGATTCGCCGTTTCGCGAGGGTTATTCAGCGGTTGTTGACCGAAACACCACCACGGCTCGGTACCCGCAACAGGTCCGATCAATTGGCGTTGCTCAAACTTGCCTGGTCAATTCGTCGCTTGGGCCGCCAGGACATGCGGGAGTTTTTGCGTATCGCGGGCATGAACGTCGCCGATCTGTTGGAGGAGCAGTTCGAGACCGATCTGCTGTGCGGCGCTTACGCGTTCGACGCGGTGCTCGGCACGCGCCTTGGACCGCGCTCGCCGAACAGCACGCTGACGTGGTTTTACCGGTTGGCCGGTGGGGGGAAAAATGGCAGTAATGCACTGGCACAACCAGAGGGCGGCATGGGCGCCTTGAGCGATGCGCTAGCCGCTAGCGCCAAAAGCGCAGGGGCCGAAATCCGAACCGGGTCGTCGGTCACTCAGATCCGGGTGGAGTCCGATCGGGTTGCGGGCGTGGTGCTGGATTCAGGCGAAGAGATCAAAGCCGATCTAGTGGTTTCCAATGCTGACCCAAAACGCACATTTCTTTCTCTGCTAGGTACCCAATATCTCGACACCGGTTTCGTGCGCCGAATCCGCGATATCCCCATGCGTGGCACGGCCGCCAAACTGCACCTGGCGTTAGATGGTTTGCCATCGTTTTCGGGTGTCGATCGCGCTCAGTTGGGAGGGCGTTTGCTGATTGCGCCGAGTATTGGTTACGTCGAGCGCGCCTTCAATCACGCGAAGTATGGCGAGTACTCAGAGGCACCAGTGCTCGAGATCACCATTCCCTCGTTGCACGATTCCACGCTTACGCCGGCGGGCAAACACGTACTCTCGGCTATCGTGCAGTATGCCCCGTCCGACCTGAAGGGGGGTTGGGACGACATGCGTGAAGCGTTCGCGGACAACGTCATCGACACACTAGCGCGCTACGCCCCGGACCTGAAAGATAAGATTATTGCCCGTGAATTACTGACACCACTCGATCTGGAACGCGAATTCGGCATGGCGGGCGGTCATTGGCACCATGGAGAGTTGGGGCTCGAACGCTTTTTCATGTTGCGGCCGGTTCCCGGTGCTACGCAGTACGCCACACCGCTGCCGGGGCTTTATCTTTGTGGCGCTGGCTGTCATCCCGGTGGTGGGGTAATGGGCGCCGCCGGCATGAACGCGGCGCGAGAGGTCCTGGCGGGGCGGGTGGCGGCATGAGGCAGTACGATTACCGAACGCCGGTTGTCCCAACGCCGTTCCACTCGCGAACCGCGGCGGCATGCCGTACCAACGACTGGACCCGTTGGGCCGGCTATACCACGGTTAACGTTTACACCGAAGTCGAACTGGAATACGCCGCCATCCGCAACCGAACAAGCGTGTTCGACCTCTCGCCGATGGTGAAATACCGCATCGCCGGTCCGGATGCACCGTCATACGTTAACCATCTGGTGACACGCAACATAGACAAGCTTGCCCCGGGCCGCGTGGCCTATGTGGTGTGGTGCAACGATGATGGTAAGGTGCTAGACGACGGTACGTTGTTTCGCTTCGGCGAGAATGAATTTCGCCTTTGTGCACAGGATCGGCATCTGCCCTGGCTGCTGGATGTGGCTATCGGCTATAACGTTGAGATCGAAGACGTATCAGCAGATGTCGCTGCGCTGGCGTTGCAGGGCCCGACATCGTGTGCGGTGTTGAAACGTTTCGGGCTGCGCGGTATCGAAACGCTCAAGCCTTTTTGCATCGCCGAGTTTCCCTACCGAGAACGGACACTGACCGTGTCCCGCACGGGCTTTACGGGTGACCTCGGTTATGAGCTATGGATCGATCCAGCTCGGGCAGAGCACCTCTGGGACGACCTATTCAAGGCCGACCCCAATCATGGCATCACCCCGGTCGGCTCCCAAGCGCTCGACCTCGTGCGCATCGAGGCGGGATTTATCGCGCCGCACATCGATTTCATGCCGGCAGAGTACGCAGTTCGCCACACACGCGGCCGCTCGCCCTTCGAGCTGGGTTTGGGCTGGCAGGTGGACTTTGACAAGGGCCACTTCAATGGCCGACGCGCATTGTTGAAGGAGAAACGTGTGGGTTCGCGCTATCAATTGATCGGGCTCGACGTCGACGGTAACAAGCCCGCGAGAGACTCACTCATTTATTACGCCAAGCGCAGGCAGGTTGGCCATATCATGTCAGCCATGTGGTCGCCGACCTGCAAGCGTAATATCGCCATCGCAATACTTGAGGCTGGAAGGAGTTCCATGTGGAAGGACCTATGGGTCGATATCTACGTGAAGAAGGAACTCAAGTGGGAACGGATTATGGCGCGCGGCCAAGTCGTAGACCGGCGGTTCTACAAGCCAGCTCGCCGAACGGCTACTCCCGCGCCCGACTACTAAGTACCTATGCATCGGGCCACATGTATCACCCATCGATTTACGACGAGAGCCTTTCCTGATTTTGCAAGCAAGGTTTGTGGCCTTTGCAAAACGCGCCCTATCCCGCGTAACCAGCTGTATTTGTCGGCCGTGATGGTCGACGTGACCACGCCCTTTCCCGCACTGCGTTTCGTTCGAGCAATGCGCCAGCATTAAACGAGCTGTTCGCACCGCTATCCGTTATTCCTTCCAGTCGAAAGCAATGAGCAAACATCCCTCATTGGTGCGACTGTAATGACGAGTGCCCGGGGCAAAACAAACATAGTCCCCCGGCCCGAGCACCGTGCCGTCATTCTCCACTAGATCACCTTCGAGAATGACGTATTCTTCCCTGAATTTGTGCGTATGTTCTACAGTTTGGGCGCCCGCTGCCATGCGCATCATATAGGTACCGCGACGTGTCTGCAGATCATAACTGAGTCGCAGTAGTTCTATTTCAGGTTGCGGCTTTCCGTCCAAGTCGTAAATTTCAAAATCGACTTTGTTAGTTTTAACAATCCTGCGACCGGCACTGTTCGATTCCATACCTGTTTCCCCGCGACTGGGTGAATCGTTCCGTAAGAAAGCTTACACTCTCACCCGCCTGTTCGCGACATCTCCATGTGTTCGATCGCCAAAAGGGTGGATGATTTTCACCAGCAGGTATGATAGTAGTTCTACTCGATGCTAACCGACCAATAAAAGCTAAGTGTCCATGACTGCTGATAATATGTTTGCCCGTAAGCCGGCGGGGAATACACCGGTATTGAAAGACTGGGGCGTCAATTCCGAATATGGTGTGTTACGAGATGTTTTGCTCGGTCCGCCAGACAACTTTCATTGGCTACCAACCAGTTCTCTTTCGAAAGCGACCCTACGGCGCGGCTACGAATTCGACAGAGCATTGGCACTTAACCAGCACCGCGAGATGGTACAGGCCTACGAGGACGCGGGCATCAAGGTCCATTTTCTTGAGGCCGACGAGAATCTCCCATACCAGGTGTTCGCTCGCGACTCGAATTTTATGACGCACTACGGTGCGGTGGTCACGCAGATGGCCCAGTGGTGGCGGCGCGGAGAATATGCACCGGTGATTCGCTTTTATCAGGATCTCGGCATTCCTATTTACGATATGGTCACAGCTGGATCTTTTGAAGGCGGTGATTTCGATGTTATCGAACCGGGCTGTGTGCTCATTGGCTATGGGGGTGAACGAACCCAAGAACAGTCAGCTCGACAAGTCGGTCAGTGGTTCGAAAAGGAAGACTGGGAAGTCAAGATCATCGATTTCGACGAGTTTTATGTCCATATCGATTTAATGGTATGTATGGTGGCGGAAAAACTTGCCGCGGTTTGCCTTGAAACAACGGATGCGCAAGTTGTTCGCTGGTTAAAGGACAAGAATATAGAAATTATCCCAGTCAGTTTTGAAGACACGATGGCGCTAGGGTGTAACGTGATGGCACTGGGTAATGATGCCGTTATATCTACCGCGCAGAGTCAAGATCTAAACCAACAATTGCGCGCCCGTGGCTTTACCGTTTATGACCCCGACGTATCTCAGTTTACCCTTGGCGGCGGCGGTGTTCATTGTATGGCACAACCCTTGCGTCGCGATCCTGTCTAATTCGGCGATCACCCTAGGTGGGAGACGGCCCACCTGTGGCTTGCGTTCTTTTCTGAGAGGCTCCCGACGAACGTCATCCCAGGCGTTGCTAATGCCTTTTCGCAAGCGATCCATCATACCGTCGATCTGCTCAGGCGTGATGATAAGCGGGTAAATTCACCGTTGATATACATGGGTCGCATTTCGTGGGTTTTCCTTCATTATTTAGGGTCGAAATCACCCCTGGCTTGGAATATGATAACTGACTTCCACAACAGGAGGACAACCGATGAAAATCTACGACCGAAATCGCCAAAAACAATTGGATCAATGGGTTGAAAAGCTATTCCAGGAGCGGATAAACCGCCGGGATTTCATACGCCGAGGGACGGCGTTGGGCATTTCCGCAGTGTTCTTATCGGATATTCTTGCTCTGCATAATAAAGCCTTTGCGGCGCAAGCCCCGTCTCCYGAGGTCCTGGAAAAGATCAARAAAGAGGGMGGGRARYTRTTCGTCTACAAYTGGGARGARTACATCCATCCGRACACYATTCCCARWTTYGAAAAGGAGTTCGGSGTAAAAGTCACCTATGACACSTWCCCGGGAAAYGAACASYTGCTGGCCAARCTYCAGGCSGGWGGCGCRMSGTAYGAYGTSGTGTTYCCSACYCACAACTTCGTGCCGATTCATATCGGWCAGGGSCTCCTGGCTCCTCTGAACCWYGAAAAYATYCCGRATCTGAAAAACSTCACRYCCAGATTTCTCRAYACCTCGKTCGAYCCGGGCAACAAATATWCGGTBCCCTATCTYTGGGGGATGACCGCYHTRGGYYAYAACACCAAVYWCACCRARGRTGATCCCAAYMTGGGSAGTTGGGCRCTSTTWTTTGARAGCGGYCCGRAACGCTACTCCGGGAAGYTGGGAYTYACSGACGAAMDGGAAGAGGTCMTGGCRACSGCSCTGGMATATCTRGGGTACTCGRTYAAYAGCCRYAAWAARARKGAATTGRTGGARGCCGGTGAGSTRTTGATKAAAATAAAGCCCCAYGTSAARGCYTTYTAYCCGGGCKCRGACRWGWMAAAGGCYMTGATHWYSGAGGACSTCRYKGTBKSTCAYDHRTGGAACKSGRWRGTKSTCWWGRCCSRKMRRRAGAACCCRGMTRTTMAWTGGYYYCTGCCCAARGAGGGRGGAACCGCYTGGTTTGAYAACATGGCGATTWMCAAGGAYGCRCCTCACAAGKYTACGGCSGAGGYGTTTATCAAYTACATGCTCAGACCGGACGTGTCGGCAAACAATTCGGACGAAGGCGGCTATGCTACGCCTAATCAGGTGGCTGTTAAGAAATACGTGCCCCCGGAGGTCGCTAAGAACCCGGGAATTTATCCTACAGATAAGGAACTCGCGCGGCTGGAATTTCTTGCAGTTATCCCAGATGAAATTTTACCGATCTACGACAAGATCTGGACCCGCTTATTGTCATAGGAGCGTGAGTGGTGCCGGGGCCATTTCTGAGTGAAGTGGCGATTTTAGGGGCGTGCAGCTATCGAAGGTACGGGATCGCGACGGCACGGGGTGACATACACGCCGGCCCGTCGCGCCGTACATCAACTGCACCGGCTCGACTTACTAGGCCTGTGTGTTTGGACGAACGAGCTTTCAATGAACGACGCGCCCCGCGGTGAGCAGCGATGTATCGCCGTTGACCAAGCGGGTGTCTGAAATCCACGGAAGGCCTGGGTTGCGGGGTGTTACGCCCGCCACCAAAATGTGGTCCGACGCTCTCACCCCGAGTGGCCCGATGTTTCCATCGCGGCCGCCGTCAACCGTCTATCGCAGCGGTGGATGCAATCGGATTAGTTGCCTCGATGTGTGTCTGCTGCTTTATCGGAGAACGATAGGGCCGGCTCAGCGATGGCAAAACCCTGATGATGTTAAGAAGACATATTCTCCGTTTTTTTAGAGACCGCCCTGCACTCAAAGTGGGCGTCATGTTGAGCCCGTCGGTCTTCTGGCTGTTGGTCTTCACGCTGATACCGATGGGACTCGTGGTCTATTATAGTTTTCTGACTCGGGGGCCTTGGGGGAGCATCACCTACGAGTTTACGCTGGATAGCTATCGGCAGATCCTGGATCCTTTGTTTCTAAAAATTTTCGCGCGCTCGTTTATATTGGCGACTCTGACGGTAGTTGCTTGTCTTTGCATGGGTTATATGGTGGCCTACTGGATTGCTCTCTACGGCGGGCGCCGCAAAAATCTTTTTATCTTCCTGGTTATTCTGCCGTTCTGGACCAGTTACCTGGTGCGAATTTACAGCTGGATGACGCTGTTGTCCGATCATGGTCTGATCAACACCTTCCTGATGAATTTGAACCTGATCAGCGAACCTTTACCCCTGCTTCATAACCAATTCGCGGTGTTGGTCGGGCTGGTGTACACGTATTTGCCGTTTATGATCCTGCCGCTTTTTGCCGCTCTCGAGAGACTGGATCGTTCTGTTTTGGAGGCGGCTGCCGATCTCGGGGCCACCGCAACAGAGCGATTTTTCAGAGTCACGCTGCCGCTAACCAAAGGCGGGATGCTCAGCGGGTCGGTGTTGGTATTCATGCCGGCTATAGGAGAATTCCTGATTCCGGAGCTGCTGGGTGGGGCTAAGGCGATGATGATCGGAAAGTTCATCGCCCTGAAATTCACAGGACTGCGCCACTGGCCTCTGGGGTCCGCCTATTCTCTGTTGCTACTAGCCATCATTTTGATTCTGATCTACCTTTACATGCGGGCCGGAGGAGGCAAAGAAGCCTTCCAGGAACAGCGATGAACCAGACCCCACCCCGTCTTTTGCCCGTACTCTGTAGTTTCGTATATGTGTTCATGTATGCCCCGTTGCTGGTGCTAATCGTGTTTTCGCTAACACCGGCAGAATACAGCGTAACGTGGGAGGGGTTTACTTTAAAGTGGTATGAGGCCGTGTTTGCGAATAAGAATATTCAGAAGGCGCTGACAGTGAGTCTCATGGTGGCGATTCCTTGCGTGCTGATTTCTACGGCGATCGGAACGGTTACGGCCATTACGCTATACCGGTCCAGGTTTTGGGGGAAAGGACTATTTCAGGGTATTCTTTATGTCCCGCTCATCATGCCTGGCATTGTCATCGGTATTTCGCTTCTGCTGTTTTACAGCTTTATTAAGATGCAGCTCGGCATTCTTTCGATCCTGATGGCTCATGTCTCTTTTTCCATTCCCCTGACCACCCTGGTGATTATCGCCCGCATGCAGCGCATCGATAGAACTCTGGAAGAGGCCGCCATGGACTTGGGTGCCGACGAATGGGCGACCATGCGGCAGGTTACGTTGCCGCTGTTGATGCCGGGGATCCTGGCGGCTGCGCTGCTGACGTTTCCGTGGTCGTTTAACGATTTTGTGATTACTTTCTTTGTCTCCGGTGTGGGCTCTTCCACCCTGCCCATACGCGTCTATTCCATGATCCGGCTTGGCGTGTCCCCGATGATCAACGCGCTGGGAACCTTGATTGTCGTGATACCCTTGATTCTAGTCATTATCGGGACCCTCTTGGCAAGACGAAGAGTGTGATGGAACAAGTTACAAGCGTTGAATTGAAAAACGTTACCAAACGATTCGGCGGTGTCGTTGCCGTAAACGATTTAAGCTTGGTTATTCCGGAGGGAGAGTTCTTCTCGCTGCTGGGCCCCAGTGGCTGCGGCAAGACCACCACATTGAGATTGATCGGCGGGTTGGAAACTCCCGATGACGGCGAAATTCTCATAAGTGGAGAAGTTGTCAACGACTGCCCAGCCTATGAGCGCAGTTCCAATATTGTGTTTCAGAATTATGCTCTTTTCCCTCATTTGACTGTCGAGGACAACATCGCTTTCGGCTTACGGTTGAAGTCCAGACGGACACCGGAGCCAGAGGTCAAAGAACTGGTGGCGCAAGCTCTGGAGTTGGTTCACCTGGAAGGCTTCGGAGCACGTCGCCCCGATCAACTCAGCGGTGGCCAACAACAACGCATCGCACTGACACGGGCGCTGGTATTGCGTCCTAAGGTATTGCTGTTAGATGAGCCTTTAGGGGCTTTAGACCGAAAACTTCGAAAGGCCATGCAAATAGAACTTCGACGGATTCAACATGAGGTCAA